>NZ_DAMADT010000001.1:328714-333474 GCF_031997925.1 Lachnoclostridium sp.
AAGCAGTAGGTTAAATTAAAAGCAAAATAACAAATAGTGATTCAATAAATCAAAAACTAAAGGATAAACAAAATAACAAATTACAAAAATTGATAAATCAAACGAATGTATGCTTGATTATTCCTAAGGTTAGAGTTATCATAGGGCTAGAAAGTAATATTATAAGACTAAGGGGTATAAAAGATACCTAAGAATTATAATAATGAGGTGGATGGTATGATTTTTTTGATAATTGCAATAGCAATTTTTGCATTAGACTTTTTTATTAAGCAATATATTGAGAAAAACAAAACGATAGGTAAAAGTGAGAAGATTTTTAAAGGTCGTATCGTTGTTACAAAATATCATAACCAGGGTGCCTTTTTGAACTTTATGGAGAAAAAAAGAGAACTCCTCTTGTTAATGTCCGGCATTATGATTGGTGGTATTACGATATTAATGGCAATCATATTCCCACAAAAGGGAAAACGGATTCTGAAAACAGGTATTGCATTTTTAGCTGGTGGTGCTTCTAGTAATGTGTATGATAGGCTTAAAAGAGGGTATGTAGTAGATTATTTTAGTTTTTCATTTTACCAGAAAGTGATATT
This sequence comes from Lachnoclostridium sp., assembly GCF_031997925.1. Taxonomy (NCBI): domain Bacteria; kingdom Bacillati; phylum Bacillota; class Clostridia; order Lachnospirales; family Lachnospiraceae; genus Lachnoclostridium; species Lachnoclostridium sp. The sequence goes on from NZ_DAMADT010000001.1 coordinate 329,305, forward strand.
TAATATATCAGACTTTTTTATATTCCTAGGTAGTATTATCCTTGCTGTTCGTATTATTTTTAAAGGATTGGAGTAAAAATTTTAGGAAAGCCACTTGCTGTTAATCGAATCTTACAAGAAATACAGCGAAATGAACTTAGTTAAAAATGAAGCATAAGAGAGTGAAAAGTGATCCACTTCTTATGCTCCTTTTTTACCTTTTTGAATTTGATAAAATTATACTAATGTATAGTCTTGGAAAAGATGGTTAGTTGTATGTTTGAAACTTAGTGAAATCTTTTATTTCTAGTATAGGGAAATATTTTTCGTAAATTCGTATAGAGTTATCTACTCGAGTTGTCTAAAGCAGCACCTACAAATCCTTTAAATAGTGGATGGGGACGGTTAGGACGTGACTTAAACTCCGGATGTGCTTGAGTAGCGATAAACCAGGGGTGGTTTGGAAGTTCCATCATTTCAACAATTCTTCCATCCGGGCTAAGACCAGATAATTTCACACCGTGGCGAATCAGTTCATCACGATAATAGTTGTTTACCTCAAAGCGATGACGATGACGTTCTGTAATTGTTGTGGTCTGATATAGTTCATACGCTTTGCTGGTTTTATCAAGAATGCAAGGATAAGAGCCAAGCCTTAATGTTCCTCCTATGTCTTCAATACCATCTTGCTCCGGCATTAGGTGAATTACTGGATGAGTAGTTTCGGGATTTAACTCGATACTATGAGCATCTGAAAAACCTAGAACATGACGGGCATATTCAACAACAGCAAGTTGCATTCCAAGACATAGCCCAAGAAATGGGAGTTTATGTTCCCTTGCATATTGGATTGCTAAGATCTTTCCTTCGATTCCACGATCACCAAATCCACCCGGTACCAGGACACCGTTTACATCTTGTAGAAGATCTGCTACGGTTTCCTTCGTAACAGATTCCGAAGGGATCCATTTAATCTGAATGGAAGCATTATGAGCAACAGCTCCATGTTTTAAAGACTCCACGACGCTAATGTAGGCGTCATGTAGCTGAGTGTATTTACCAACCAACGCCACTGTAACATCATGGGTAGGATTTTTTAAAGAATAGACCATATCCTCCCAATCTTTTAAGTCTGGTTCTGGACAGTTTAAGTGAAGGCATTCACAGGCAACATCAGCAAGGTGCTCTTCTTCCATCATCAGTGGAATCTCATACAAGGTATCTGCATCTAAGTTCTGAAGAACGTGGTTGCGGGGAACATTACAAAACAGGGATATTTTTTCACGAATTCCCGGCTCGAGTGGAAGCTCTGTACGGCACATAATAATATCCGGCTGTATCCCCATTCCCTGTAGGTCTTTTACGCTGGCTTGGGTTGGTTTTGTTTTCATTTCCCCCGAAGCTTTTAGATAAGGGATTAAAGTTACATGTATAAGAATTGCATTTTCTCTTCCGACATCATGCTGAAACTGACGAATTGCCTCGAGAAAAGGTTGGCTCTCAATATCGCCTACAGTTCCGCCGACTTCAATAATTGCTATGTGTGTCTCATTACAACTATCGTTACGATAAAAATGATCTTTAATTTCATTTGTAATATGGGGGATCACCTGTACGGTGCCACCTCCAAAGTCACCTCGACGTTCTTTAGACAATACGGTCCAATAAATCTTACCGGTAGTAACATTAGACTGCTTTGTTAGACTCTCATCTATAAAACGTTCATAATGACCAAGGTCAAGGTCAGTTTCAGCACCATCATCCGTTACAAAGACTTCACCGTGTTGGATTGGATTCATGGTACCTGGATCGATATTAATGTACGGATCAAATTTTTGCATTGTTACATGGTACCCTCTAGCCTTCAATAATCGGCCAAGAGAAGCAGCGGTGATACCCTTGCCAAGACCAGATACGACACCGCCAGTTACAAAAACATATTTTACGCCCATAGTTAGCTCCCTCCTATAATTGCTCTGGGTTTACCGGTGAGTGTCCGGTTCCCAAAAGGCTTACCTGTAAAAACTAAAAAAGCATTCAAAATCTTGGCCTTTTGTAGAAAAAGGGTCACGGATGTCCGGACATATCAAGATTTTAAACGCTAACACCTTCGCTAGTGTATTAAAAAAATAAAATATATTATAATACTATTGAGATATAAAATCTAGTGTTTTTTTTATCGAATCAAAAAAACTTATTACAAGGAGCAAAGAAAAACAGAAAAAACTTATTACAAGAAGTAATAATAAGAAAAACAGAAAAAACTTATTACAAGAAGTAAATAATAAGAATAACAGAGCTTTGACTTTATTAAGCTAACTATGTCTTTAAGTATAAAAACTTAAATAAAATTGAAAATTTTGCTTTTTATTTTAAAACCGTAAGTTAATTCTTCAATAAAAAATATAGTATTAAGTAAAAAAAGAAAAAGGATAATGTAACTTTTGAAAGCTCGCTTTATGTTTCTAATAAAAGTAGTTGCTTTTCCAACACACATATATGCGTATCAATATACAAATAAAAAGTTTAATATGTGAAATACTCAATTTAAAATGAAGTATATCAAATCATGTTTTTACTATAAATTTTACGGATAACTATGGAGTAATTGCCGTTAAATTGTGAGAAAACAATACAAATCTTTCATAATTAGGACACAAAAAATTTAGAACTTAAAACTTGATTTATATTTTAAGTATCATTATAATGAAATTATGTTTTTACTGGAATAAAATAAAACGAATTCGTTAGGAGGATCCGATGGATAATAGAGATAAAAATGGCGATGACAAGAAAAAAAACTGGCAGGGAAAACGCGGTTGGATATTTAGTCTTGTTGCAGCCTTAATCATGGTAATGCTCTTTTCCTATATGACAAAACAATTAGAACAGGGCAGAATCGAAGAAATATCATTTAATGAATTTCTTGCGATGGTTGAAAATGACGACCAAAATAAGATAGATCATATAGAATATGATTATGGTAAAAACCAATATACGATTTATACAGAACTAGCGAAGGATAATCCGCGTGAGAAAATTTATGTTGTGGGTATTCCACATGATTATCCGATCAGCGAGTTATTGTTAGAAAAAAATATTAGGTTCGATCCAAACCGTAATATTAATGAAACAACCGTCGTTGATATATTGTTGGCATATGTGTTACCTTTTGTTTTAATCTATGGCGTTATGTTCTTTTTATTCCGTATGATTTCTAAGAGTGGCGGCGGAATGATGGGGGGAGTCGGCAAAAGTAATGCGAAGGTATATGTCGAAAAAGAGACTGGTGTGACATTTAAAGATGTAGCTGGTCAGGAAGAGGCGAAAGAATCCCTAACAGAATTAGTGGATTTTCTTCATAACCCCGGAAAATATACAAGAATCGGTGCGAAACTTCCAAAAGGTGCCCTTCTTGTGGGACCTCCGGGTACTGGTAAAACTTTATTAGCAAAGGCTGTAGCAGGGGAAGCGAAAGTTCCGTTTTTCTCTCTATCTGGTTCTGATTTTGTTGAAATGTTTGTCGGTGTCGGTGCATCTCGTGTACGTGACTTGTTTAAGCAAGCACAGCTTCAAGCGCCATGTATCGTGTTTATTGACGAGATCGATGCCATAGGTAAGAGCAGAGATTCCCATTATGGCGGTGGAAATGATGAAAGAGAGCAAACATTAAATCAGTTGCTTTCTGAAATGGATGGTTTTGATACTTCCAAAGGTATTGTTATATTAGCTGCTACAAACCGACCAGAAGTACTAGATAAGGCACTTCTTCGTCCTGGACGATTTGACCGAAGAGTTATTGTAGATAAACCGGATTTAAAAGGTCGTGTTGAGACCTTAAGGGTTCATGCAAAGAATGTATTAATGCATGATTCTGTGGATTTAGAAGAGATTGGCCTTGCAACGAGCGGCGCAGTTGGCTCTGATTTAGCCAATATGATTAATGAAGCTGCAATCTTAGCAGTAAAAGAAGGTAGAACAGTAGTTACTCAAAATGATTTGTTTGAATCAGTTGAAGTTGTAATCGCTGGTAAGGAAAAGAAGGATCGTATTCTTGGACCAGAAGAAAAGAAGATAGTTGCGTACCACGAAGTAGGACATGCCTTAGTGACAGCTTTAGAGAAAAATGCTGAGCCAGTTCAAAAGATTACCATAGTACCACGTACGATGGGATCTCTTGGTTACGTAATG
>NZ_DAMADT010000001.1:333484-370721 GCF_031997925.1 Lachnoclostridium sp.
AGAAGAGAAATATCTGATGAGTAAGGATGAGCTGTTAGCACGACTTGTTACTTTATATGGTGGACGTGCTGCGGAGGAATTAGTTTTTGGATCTATTACAACTGGAGCTTCTAATGATATTGAGAAAGCAACCTCCATTGCCCGTGCGATGGTAACACAGTATGGTATGTCAGATCGATTTGGTTTGATTGGATTAGAATCCGTAGAAAATCGCTATTTGGATGGTAGATCAGTACTTAATTGTGGAGATGCTACCGCAGCTGAAATTGATAGCGAAGTCATGGTAATTCTTAAGAAATGCTATGATCGTGCAAAAGAGCTTTTGGCAGATAATCGTGATGTATTAGATAAGATTGCAGACTTCCTAGTAAACAAAGAGACAATTACAGGAAAAGAATTCATGAAGATATATCGTGAGGTAAAAGGAATTCCAGAAGAAGAGAAAGAATTAATCTCTTCCGAAGAAAGAAATAAAATTGGGGAAGTTCCTGTAATAAAACAGGCAAATCAAGGGTCTAATTCTTCAATAGTAAGAGCAGCAGAATTGAGAGAAGAAAAAACGGAAACTGAGGAAGAAAAGAATAGTAACTCAGGGAATACCGTGTTATAGTGATGACAAGGATAAGAGTTACTACGGATGAATGTCCCTAGTAACTCTTTCAGATTAAAGCAAACGAATTCCAAATTACGAATTATTCACAATAGAAATGAGGATAACTATGTTTGATTTAGACGAAGAACTGAAAAAACTTCCTGCGAAGCCAGGTGTCTACATAATGCATAATAAAAATGACGAGATTATCTATGTAGGCAAGGCAATCAGTCTTAAAAATCGTGTAAGGCAGTATTTTCAGAGCAGTAGAAATTTATCAACAAAGATACAACAGATGGTTAGTAATATCGACCATTTTGAATACATTATCGTAGACTCTGAGATGGAGGCACTGGTACTTGAATGTAACTTAATTAAAGAGCATCGTCCAAAATATAATACGATGCTTAAGGATGACAAGAGCTATCCTTATATCAAAGTAACTGTGAATGAAGCTTATCCAAGAGTATTATTTGCAAGACAACAGAAAAAAGATAAGGCAAAATATTTTGGCCCATATACAAGTTTGGGAGCTGTAAAAGATATTTTAGATCTACTTCGTCGCCTTTATTTTATTCGTACCTGTAATCGTAATCTGCCAAAAGACATAGGTTTAGAACGTCCTTGTCTTTATTATCATATCAAACAATGTAAGGCACCATGCCAAGGGTATATATCAGAAGATGAATATCGTAAGTCGATTGATGAAGTGATTGAGTTTTTAAATGGTAATTATGCTTTAGTTACAAAGGATTTACAAGCTAAGATGAAGGCAGCCTCCGAAAACTTAGAATTTGAAGAAGCAGCAGGGTATCGGGATTTATTACTTAGTGTCGAAAAGTTAAGCCAGAAGCAAAAAGCATCTGATGTGCATGGTGTTGATCGAGATATCATAGCATTTGCAAGTACTGGCGATGAAGCAGTAGCTCAGGTGTTTTTTATACGAGATGGTAAAATGCTAGGAAGAGAACACTACCATATTACTGGAGTGGCAAATGAGAGCAGATCTAGTATAATGACGAACTTTGTAAAGCAATTTTACGCAGGGACTCCGTATATCCCGAGAGAATTATTATTATCGGAGCCTCTAGAAGAAGAGGAATTAATCAGTGAATGGTTAAGTACAAAGCGTGGACAAAAGGTAAGAATTCATGTTCCTAAAAAGGGAGATAAAGAACGTCTTGTTGAGCTTGCAGAAAAAAATGCATCACTGGTATTACAACAAGACTCTGATAAGATACAACGGGAAGAAGCAAAGACCATTGGAGCAGTTAAGCATATTGCAGAGATGCTTTCTCTTCCTGGGATATATCGCATGGAATCCTTCGATATTTCCAATACCAATGGATTTGAATCTGTTGGCTCTATGGTTGTTTATGAAAATGGTAAACCAAAACGAAATGATTACCGAAAATTTAAGATTAAATCAGTGCAAGGACCAGATGATTATGCTTCGATGCGTGAAGTATTGACCAGAAGATTTTCCCATGGACAGAAGGAAGCAGAAGAACTTGCTAAGAAAAATATCGATATCAGCCATGGAAGTTTTACGAGATATCCGGATTTGATTTTAATGGATGGTGGCAGAGGACAGGTGAATATTGCCCTAGAAGTATTGGACGAACTTAAATTAGCCATACCAGTATGTGGCATGGTCAAGGACGATAACCATAGAACAAGAGGGTTATATTATAATAATGTTGAAATTCCAATCGACACTCATAGTGAAGCGTTTCGATTAATAACAAGAATTCAAGATGAGACTCATCGTTTTGCAATTGAGTATCATCGCTCCCTACGTTCTAAGGCGCAAATACATTCCATTCTTGATGATATCGATGGTGTTGGTCAGACGAGAAGAAGAGCACTTATGAAGCATTTTGTATCCATAGATGCAATTAAAGAGGCAAGTATGGAAGATTTAATTGCGGTACCATCCATGAATAAGCTTTCCGCAACAAAAGTATACGAATTCTTTCATTCTTGAAAACATGCTTGATATTTGTGCTGAGGCACAAATATCCGTGTGAAAGAATTTTACATTTCTGGGTGAAGGGAATGTAAATTTGTTAAGTCTTTTACGCCTTAATCCGCGTGAAAATTCATCTCACCACCTACGCGCTGAAACGCTTTGAGGTGGGAGTGTTCCACTCAATTATTGATAAAAAACTACTATGATTGCATAGAAAACTCATGTGGGAGTGGTTGCTTATAAAAGGCGAATATGATAGAATGTGGGAAGAATGAGCTACAACTTTAGAAAGTCGATTATATTTATGATATGACATAGAAAATACGCAAAGGAGATTGCTATGTATACTGTTGAATTGGGAAAATTAGTAGAAAAGATGAACTTGGAAAACTGCACTCCTGAAATTGATATCAGCAGCATTCAAATAACACAGCCTGATGTGAATCGTCCTGCGTTACAGCTGACTGGGTTTTTTGATTATTTTGATTCCGATCGTGTACAGATTATTGGAAATGTTGAGCACGCATATATGCAAAAGTTTGAGAAGGATCACGGGCTTGGTATTATGAAAAAGCTTATGAGCTTTAAAATGCCATGTATTGTTTTCTGTCGTGGTATAGAAGTTTCTGATGATTTTAAAGAAGTTGCGATAGAGGAAGGAGTACCTATTTTCCGTACAGAGAAGACAACCTCCTCCTTTATGGCAGAAGTGATTCGTTGGTTAAAAGTAGAATTAGCACCAAGAATATCAATCCATGGAGTATTAGTTGATGTCTATGGTGAAGGTATTTTAATTATGGGCGAGAGTGGAATTGGAAAAAGTGAGGCAGCTCTTGAACTAATTAAACGTGGACACCGTCTTGTTACAGATGACTTAGTAGAGATTAAAAAAGTTAGTGATGATACCTTAATTGGAACAGCTCCAGATATCACACGTCACTTTATTGAATTACGTGGTATTGGTATTATTGACGTAAAGACGTTATTCGGTGTTGAGAGTGTTAAGAATACACAATCAATTGACTTAGTAATCAAGTTAGAGGAATGGAATAGAGATAAAGAGTATGACCGTCTTGGTCTTGAGGAACAGTATATTGAGTTCCTTGGTAACAGAGTAGTATGTCATAATATACCGATTCGTCCAGGACGTAATCTTGCTGTTATCTGCGAGTCTGCAGCTGTTAATTACCGTCAAAAGAAGATGGGCTATAATGCAGCTCAGGAATTATATAATCGCGTAACAAATAATTTATTAAAAAAGAGTAAATAAGACAAAAAAAGAGCAAATAAGACAAAAAAAGAGTAAAAAAAGTAAATAAAAGTAGCTATAGAGAAACTTTAAAGGAACTTTAAAGATACTTTAAAGATACTTTGCGGGGTAAAAGATATGACGAAAAACTCTTGCAATAAGTTACTTCATGATTTAGATTTTTAGAATATAGAGAAGTACGAGATTCATTTTAATAAAATACCAGGGGGATTGGTAACATGGATAAGTTTTGCTTTGGAATTGATATTGGTGGTACAACAATTAAATGTGGTTTATTTACAGAGAATGGTGAATTAAAAGAAAAATGGGAGATTCCTTCCAGAACGGAAAATGGCGGTATACAGGTACCACAGGATGTAGCGGATACAATTGAAGCCAAATTAAAAGAATTATCCATTGAGAAAAAGGATGTGCTCGGAGTTGGTATTGGTGTACCAGGCCCAATTACCGAAGATGGAACTGTCTTAAAATGTGCCAATCTAGGTTGGGATATTTTTAATGTAAATGAAAAAATGAGTGCACTTACCGGACTAAAGGTATCTTCTGCAAATGACGCTAACGTTGCAGCTCTTGGAGAGATGTGGATGGGCGGTGGCAAGGGTTATAAGGACATTGTAATGGTAACTCTTGGAACTGGCGTAGGAGGCGGAGTTATTTTAAATGGTAAGATTGTTGCAGGAAGTAATGGCGGTGGCGGTGAAATCGGCCATATGACAGTGAATCTTCATGAGACAGAAGCCTGTGGTTGCGGTAAGCACGGCCATTTGGAACAATATGCTTCTGCCACAGGAATCGTTCGCCTTGCTAAAAAACGTTTATTAGATCCAAGTGTTGCTACCTCACTTCGTGATATTGCTTCGATTACAGCGAAAGATATTTTTGACCACGCTAAATCGGGTGATACAGTAGCGTTGGAGCTTGTTGAAGAACTTTGTAGATATCTTGGATTAGCATTATCTCATGTTGCTGCTGCGGTTGATCCACAAGTATTTGTAATTGGTGGTGGTGTATCAAGAGCTGGTTCTATGTTACTTGATGTGATTTCAAAATATTATAATGAGAATATTATATTTGCGCTAGCAGGTAAAGAATTCCGCCTTGCCGAACTTGGAAATGATGCAGGAATCTACGGTTGTGCAAAATTAGTGATTGGATAAATTGCTAGTAGAGATAGTTTCGTTCTAAGATTCCTATGATATTAGCTCCATTTTTCTGATTCATATTGAATTATAAAAGAAATCTCTAGGCATATTATGTAGTAATAATAGTTAGAAAGAAAGGTTTGTTATATTACCTTTATACAAACCAGAGGAAATAAGTGGATACAGTATTGCAAGAATTAAAAAATATAGTTTCACCGGATCGAGTACTTTGTAATGAACCATTAAGTAAGCATACGACATTTAAGATTGGAGGTCCTGCTGATTTTTTTGTTATAACAAAAAAATCAGAGGAAACTGCAGCTGTTATTCGGTGTTGTAATCAGCATAACTTACCTCTACTTATGCTTGGTAAGGGTAGTAATCTTTTGATCTCAGATGCAGGAATACGTGGTGTTGTATTAAAGCAGGAGGATAACACGGAGGGATTTTTTGTAACCCAATGTGAAGATGGCTATTTGGTTACCGGTGGCGCTGGAATGAATCTTTCTGCTTTTGCGATGAAGATAGCGAATGAAAGCTTAACTGGATTTGAATTTGCAGCAGGAATACCGGGTAGTTTAGGTGGAGCTGTTTATATGAATGCAGGTGCTTATGGTGGGGAAATCAAAGACTGTATAAAAAGTGCACGTGTGTTAACGAAAGAAGGAGAGATTCTATCTCTTAACAGGGAAGAACTGGAGCTTTCTTATCGAAGCAGTATTATACAAAAAAAAGGGTATTATGTTATTGATGCTACTTTTTTATTACAAAAGGGGAATAGGGAAGATATCCTTATAAAAATTGAAGAACTTAACCAAGCGAGAAAAGAAAAGCAACCATTGGAGTATCCAAGTGCCGGAAGTACATTTAAACGGCCAGAGGGATATTTTGCAGGAAAGCTAATTATGGATGCAGGACTTCGCGGATACCGGGTCGGAGGAGCTATGGTTTCGGAAAAACATTGTGGCTTTGTGATAAACACAGGAGATGCAACTGCAAAAGATGTATTGCAACTTATTGATGATGTCAGGCGTATTGTAAAAGAAAAATTTGGCGTAACTTTAGAACCAGAGGTACGTTTAATTGGTGAGGAAGCCAATACTAATGCTTAAGGTGTCAGGGTGTGGCGGAGGATGTGGATGAACATATGAGATTTGTAATAGTCACAGGTATGTCAGGAGCAGGGAAAAGCTCGGTACTTAAGATGTTAGAAGATAGCAACTATTTTTGCGTGGATAATTTACCAATCCCATTTATCATGAAATTTGCAAGGCTTGCGGTAAAAGAAAGTGCGAATATAACGAAAGTAGCACTCGGAATCGATATTCGTAGCGGTCAGGCATTAGAGGAACTTGGTAAAGTCCTTGAGGATGTAAAGTCAGCTGGTTATCAGTATGAAATTTTATTTCTCGAGGCCAGCACAGAAATCTTAGTAAAGCGCTATAAAGAAACGCGCAGAATGCATCCCTTATCCGGAACTGGGCGTGTGGATAAAGGTATAGAATTGGAACGTAAAAAGCTTAGGTTTTTAAAAGAACGAGCAGATTACATTATTGATACAAGCAGATTGCTTGTACGTGAATTAAAAACAGAGATTGATAATATATTTGTACAGGATGGCCCCTATCGAACCTTCTTTATTACCGTGTTGTCCTTTGGATTTAAATATGGGTTACCAAGTGATGCGGATTTAGTTTTTGATGTGCGTTTTTTACAGAATCCGTATTATATTCCTAAGCTAAAGCATAAGACAGGGAATGAACCAGAGGTTCGAGACTTTGTACTTTCATTAGAGCAAGCGGAGGAATTCTTAACGAAACTTATGGATATGCTATTGTTCCTAATTCCAAATTATATTGCAGAAGGAAAGAATCAATTGGTAATTGGCATTGGTTGTACTGGTGGCAGACATCGCTCGGTGACATTGGCCAATGAGATTAAAAAACGATTATCTGCTACGGAATACGGAGTTAAGGCAGAGCACAGGGATGTTGAGAAGGGGTAGATAGTTTTGTCATTTTCTAAAGACGTTAAGGAAGAAATCGCGAAGCAGATAAGCAATGCGAGACACTGTAGACTTGCAGAGATTGCTGCGCTACTTAGCGCATGCGGCCACGTCATTCAAAAGGATGGGGAAATAAAAAGCATTGTCTTACAGACAGAAAATATTATAGTTGCAAGAAAATACTTTACATTATTGAAAAAAACATTTAATATTAATACTGAAATTTTAATTAGAAAAAATAAAGCTGGAAAAAACAGTTTGCTTTTTTTGCTCGTCGTAAAGCTACCTAAGCAAGTATCACTTTTATATCAGGCAACGAAACTATCCTTACATCAAGAAATAGGTGATAAGGCACTGGTAGTAGATCCTATTGTGGTACAAAATACTTGCTGCAAACGAGCTTTTGTACGAGGATTATTTTTGGCAGCAGGTTCCATGAGTGATCCGGAAAAAACTTATCATTATGAAATCGTATTTCCAGATTCTTTGCGTGCCAATCAATTGCAAGAGATTATCAATTCCTTTCTCATAGAAGCGAAGATAGTACTTCGGAAGAAATATTATGTCGTTTATGTGAAAGAGGGTTCACAAATAGTTGATTTATTAAATATTATGGAAGCTCATACTAGTCTAATGGATTTTGAGAATGTCAGAATTCTTAAGGAGATGAGAAATTCTATCAATCGGCAAGTGAACTGTGAAGCAGCTAATATAAATAAAACAGTAACTGCAGCTGCAAAACAAATTGATGATATACTATTTATAAGAGACACCATAGGGTTTGACAACTTAACCGAAGGGTTAGAGGAGATTGCGGAACTAAGAATTTCTTATCCTGAAAGCTCTTTGAAAGAATTGGGGGCAATGTTGAATCCGCCGATTGGTAAATCAGGCGTGAATCACCGACTAAAAAAACTGTGTTCTATTGCGGATGGTCTTAGGCAATAAAAGGAGGAAACAAGCGATGATTTCTAAGAAAATTGTTATCAAAATACCAACAGGATTAGAGGCTAGACCGGTAGCGTTATTGGTTCAGGTAGCCAGTCAGTATGAAAGCAACGTTTATGTTGAATGTGAAGAGAAAAAAGTAAATGCGAAGAGTATTATGGGGATGATGAGTCTCGGGCTTCCAGCCGGAGAGGAAGTCAATGTTATCGTAGATGGTTCCGACGAGGAAGTTGCGATGGAAAACATTGAAAAATATCTTTGTGGAAATAAATAAATTAAATTGAGAGCTTTTGCAAAACAGAGAAATTTCTGGAGCAAAAGCTCTTTTCTTAAATATTGACAAACGTTTATAAATTCTTTTTACTTATGCTTTGAATATAAACATTGAGAAAACAGGTGTTCTAGTGTTATAATAAAGTAAATATGTCATAGGAACTTTTAATCAGATAAGCGGTGCAAAGAGCGCACCTTTTATCAGAAGTTAAAAGCAAACTTCTGATAAGCTACATTATAGGAACGGAGGATATGGATGGATAATCAGAAAAAGTCAAAAAATAGTAAGATAACAGTTCGTAAGGTTACAATGATAATAATTACGGAAGGACTCATTCTTTCGGTGCTCTTAATTAGTTTTGCTATGAAACGATTATCAGAGAATAAAGTGGATCCATTAGACAAAAAAGAACCAGTGGTTCAGACCGGTAATAACAACATTGCGATTACTCCAACCGTTGATCCGATACAGGAACTAAAAAAAGAGCAGGAAGCGAAGCAACAAGAGGTGTTAAAGAAAGCAAAATTATTAGCAGCAGGCTATGATTATGACAAAGCGATCAATATGCTAAAATCGGAAGAAGGCTATGAAAATATTGAATCCTATATGATTGCTATAAATGAATTTGAAGAGGAGAAAAAGTCCCTCGAACCATTTGGTGCTTATAAGTCTTCTTCCGAGGTAAGTCATTTATTTTTTCATTCCTTAATCTATGATACCAGCAAGGCATTTGATGGAGATTACAAAACGAATGGCTATAACTATTACATGGTAACCGTGAAAGAATTTAAAGAGATTCTAAGACAGTTATATGAAAATGACTATGTTTTAGTAAGCGTTCATGATCTTGTTACGAAGGTTACGAAGGAAGATGGAACAACAGCATATCAAGATGGAGAGATTTTATTACCTCCAAATAAAAAGCCATTCGTGTTATCGCAGGATGACGTAAATTATTATGATTATATGGTTGGGGATGGTTTTGCTAGCTGTATGGTGATTGATGAAAATGGAAAACCCTCCACTTTGATTAGAAATGACGATGGCACTACCTCAATTGGAGATTATGATATGGTGCCTATTGTTGAAAGATTCATTGAGGAGCACCCTGATTTTTCTTATCGTGGGGCAAGGGGTATTATTGCGCTAACTGGTTATGAAGGAGCACTTGGCTATCGTACGGATCCAGCATCTAAGGGTTCTATAACCTATGATCAGGATAGAGAGACAGTAAAGCAGGTGGCGAAAGTGATGGAGCAGTACGGATGGGAGTTCGCCAGCCATAGTAATGGACATCGTGATATGGAAGCTTGTACTGTGGAGTTCTTAAAAAAGGATACCGATAAATGGTTAAAATATGTGGGTTCTTTGGTTGGAGAAACAGATCTTTATATCTTTCCATTTGGAATCGATATTCAAAGTGGTGCAGGTACTTATAAGAATGCAAAGTTTCAATACTTAGACAGCGTTGGGTTCTATTATTATTTTGGAGTTTTTAAGGAGCCTTGGATACAGGTGAAAGATAATTATGTTCGTATGAGCCGTCGTGCTATCGATGGGCAGGCGATGATTCAGTATCCAGAACGGTTGAAGGATATATTTAATCTTAGTACGATTCTGGATGATGCGAGACCGGCATTAAAGTAAAGTGAAAGTGTTTGTGCTTGCGTTGCAGCTACACACTTGAGAGGAACAAAAGCAGCGCAGAAATGAGGAAATTATGAGTTTTACACATTTGCATGTGCATACAGAGTTTAGTCTCCTAGACGGCTCTGGTAAGATAAAGGAAATGGCCGCTCAAGCGAAAAAACTTGGGATGGATGCACTAGCAATTACGGATCATGGAGTTATGTATGGTGCTATCGATTTCTATCGTGCATGTTTGGCAGAAGGAATAAAGCCAATTATCGGTTGTGAAGTTTATGTTGCACCAAATTCCAGATTTGATAAAGAGGGCAGTGCGAGTGACGAACGATATTATCATCTTGTTTTATTAGCAGAGAATGATATCGGCTATCACAACTTAATGAAAATTGTATCAAGGGGCTTCACAGAAGGCTTTTATTATAAACCAAGAGTAGACTATGAATTATTAAAGGAATATAGCGAGGGTATCATAGCGCTGACAGCATGCCTTGCTGGTGAAGTTGCGGTGATGCTCCGAAGAAATTTCTATGAAGAAGCGAAAGCATCCGCTTTAAAGCTGCAAGAGATCTTTGGTGTCGGCAATTTCTTTTTGGAATTACAAGACCATGGCTATCCGGAACAAAAGTCAGTGAATCAAGGATTGCTAAGAATTAGTGAGGAAACCAAAATTCCACTGGTAGCTACCAATGATATTCACTATACCTATGATACCGATGAAACTGCCCATGATATTCTACTTTGTATCCAAACGCAGAAGAAAGTAGCAGATGAAGATCGTATGCGTTACGCTGGTGGTCAATTTTACATGAAATCTCCAGAGGAGATGAGAGAGTTATTTCCATATGCTCCTGAGGCGCTCCAAAATACAGAGGAGATTGCAAAGCGTTGTAATGTAACAATTGAATTTGGCCAGTATAAACTTCCGAAATATGATGTCCCAGCTCCTTATTCAGCAAGCCCAGAAGGTGCGAAAGAGTACCTAAAAAAGCTTTGTGAAGAAGGATTGGTACGTCGTTATAAGGTACCACCAAAGGAACTTTGGGACAGATTAAACTATGAGTTAGAAACAATTGAGAATATGGGATTTGTCGATTATTTCTTAATTGTTTGGGACTTTATTAAATATGCAAAGGACAATGATATCATCGTAGGCCCTGGACGTGGTAGTGCTGCGGGAAGTGTTGTTTCTTACTGCTTGGAGATTACAAATATAGATCCAACCAAATACAGTCTCTTGTTCGAGCGATTTCTTAATCCAGAGCGTCTTACGATGCCAGATATTGATATCGATTTTTGTTTCGAACGTCGTCAGGAAGTTATAGATTATGTGGTATCTAAGTATGGAAAGGATCGAGTAGTTCAAATTGTTACCTTTGGAACAATGGCGGCAAGAGCGGTACTCCGTGACGTGGGACGTGCACTTGATATGCCATATGCATCGGTTGATGTGGTTGCAAAGATGATTCCTACAGAGCTTGGGATCACCATTGAGAAAGCACTTAATATAAATCCGGATTTAAAAAAACTCTATGAATCTGATCCCGAAGTGATGCATTTAATTGATATGTCAAAGCGTTTAGAGGGGTTACCACGCCATACCTCCATGCACGCTGCAGGCGTTGTTATTAGTAATGCTCCGGCAGATGAATATGTTCCGTTATCTAGGTCCTCCGATGATTCCATAACAACTCAGTTTACAATGACAACCTTAGAGGAACTTGGATTACTGAAAATGGACTTTTTAGGACTTCGTACCTTAACCGTGATTCAAAACGCAGTTTTGCTTGTGAATCAAGCTAAGACTAGACTTGGGGAGAGCGAAGAGAGTTTTCTTAACATTGATGAAATCGATTATAATGACTCTAAAGTATTGGACTTAATTTCATCTGGTAAAACAGAGGGCATCTTTCAGCTAGAAAGCTCAGGAATGAAGAGCTTCATGAAGGAATTAAAACCTCAAAACCTGGAAGATATTATTGCCGGTATCTCCTTATATCGTCCAGGTCCAATGGACTTTATACCAAAATACATTCAAGGTAAAAATAATCAACAGAGTATTAAGTATGAATGCAAGGAACTAGAACCAATCTTATCCCCAACCTATGGTTGTATCGTGTATCAGGAACAGGTTATGCAGATCGTTCGAGAGCTTGCAGGATATAGCTTTGGACGTAGTGACCTGGTGCGCCGTGCAATGTCGAAGAAGAAAGCATCGGTGATGGAGAAAGAGAGACAAAGCTTCGTATACGGAAATGTTGAAGAAGGGGTGCCTGGTTGTATATCCAAAGGTATTCCTGAAGCGGTTGCCAATCATATCTATGATGAGATGACAGACTTTGCGAAATACGCTTTTAATAAATCTCATGCGGCTGCATATGCGGTAGTATCCTATCAAACAGCTTATCTAAAATGTTACTATCCGGTAGAGTTCATGGCAGCACTTATGACTTCCGTGATTGATAATCCAAGTAAAGTGGCAGAATATATCTATACTTGCCGTCAGATGGGAATAAAACTTCTACCACCGGATATTAATGATGGATTTGCAACCTTTACGGTAAATGGTGAAAATATTCGATATGGACTCTCTGCAATAAAGGGGCTTGGAAGACCAGTTATTGAGGCCTTGGTACTTGAGAGAGAAGAAAATGGTCCATACCTTAACTTAAAGGATTTTGCATCAAGACTTTCAGGGAAAGAAGTGAATAAACGAACCATTGAAAGTTTCATCAAATCAGGTGCTTTTGATAGTATGCCAGGAACAAGAAAGCAATTAATGCATGTCTATGTCGGGGTACTGGATGGAGTAAGTCAAGAAAAGAAAAGAGCTATGACAGGGCAAATGAGTCTGTTTGATCTTGATGGTGATGCTAAAGTTATGAATGATGAGGTTATTTTCCCGGAAGTAGGGGAATATACGAAAGAAGAGTTACTTGCGTTTGAGAAAGAAGTACTTGGAATCTATGTTAGCGGTCACCCATTAGAGGCATATGAGTTACTGTTAAAAAGAAATGCAACTGCAAATACAGCGGATTTTATCATAGATGAGGAGTCGAATACAGTAAAAGTAACGGATGGTGATACGGTAACGGTTGGTGGTATGATAACCTCTCGAACGTTAAAAACAACGAGAACGAACTCCGTTATGGCATTTATTACATTGGAAGACATGTTTGGTACGATGGAAGTTATCATCTTCCCACGTGATTATGAGAAGTATAAATACACCTTGGAGATTGATAATCGAGTATTTATCAAAGGAAAAGTAGCAGTAGAAGAGGACAAACCTGCAAAACTAATTTGCCAATCAATTACACCATTTGCGGAGATTAATAAAGAGTTATGGATAAAATTCTCGGATAAAGAAGCATTTTTAAACAACGAAAAGGCGTTGTATGAAATTATTAAAAATTATGATGGTAATGATCGTATTACAGTATATTGCGAGAAGGAAAAAGCAATTAAAAAATTACCACAAAGTCAAAGTGTTTTAATCGAAGATGGTCTTCTTGAGAACCTAAGAAATGCATTTTTGGAGGAGAATATTAAAGTCGTAGAAAAGTTATAAAATTCCAGAAAAATCAGCCATTTAATGGAATGAAAAATTTTGAAAGAATTGTAAGCACTTTCATTGGAAAACCAAAGCCAAAGTACTAAAAAAACCTCATATTTTCGCATATTTTCGAAGAAAATGCTATTGAAAAAAAGTATTGAATAGATTACAATATACGCAGATAAAAGGAAGTATTTATCCAAGACAAGGCGTCAAGGCAAGATTGCCTAGAGAAACCTTGTCTTGTATTTATGGCAAGGGAATTTTGAGGGAATTTTCTTGTAAACATCACCCATTATGGTAGTTATCAAATCCTAATCCATTTGAATTGGATATTAGGATTGACCATGTAAGCGTATGTTGATCCGAGCAAGAATTATATACAAAATCATATAAATTCTGGAGGTAGTACTATGACAAGTGCGAAAGAAGTAATGTTTGAGCAGCCTAGTGCTTCAAATGACGTTACAAGTAAGGTAAAAACAATTGGTATATTGACAAGTGGTGGAGATGCTCCTGGTATGAATGCTGCTATTCGTGCAGTAGTACGTACAGCATTAGCGAATGGATTAGAGGTAAAGGGAATTCGCAGAGGGTTCACAGGACTTTTAGAAGAAGATATTATTGATATGGATGCAAATAGTGTATCGGATATCATCCAACGTGGTGGTACGATATTATATACAGCTCGTTGTCCTGAGTTCGTTACGAAAGAGGGTCAGGATAAAGGTGCAGAAGTCTGTAAAAAGCATGGAATTGATGGATTAGTAGTTATTGGTGGTGATGGTTCTTTCCAAGGTGCAAAGCAATTAGCAGCAAGGGGAATTAATACTGTTGGACTTCCAGGAACCATTGATCTTGATATAGCGTGTACAGAGTATACGATTGGTTTTGATACCGCTGTGAATACAGCAATGGAATCGATTGATAAAGTTCGTGATACTTCAACATCCCATGAACGTTGCAGTATTATTGAAGTTATGGGTAGAAATGCTGGATATATTGCATTATGGTGTGGTATTGCAAATGGAGCAGAAGATGTTCTTACAATGGAGCGTTATGACCATGATGAGCAGAGGATTATCAGTAATATTATTGAAAAGCGTAAAATTGGTAAGAAACATCATATCATTGTAAATGCAGAAGGAATTGGCGATTCCTATGGAATGGCGAAAAGAATTGAAGCTGCAACTGGTATGGAAACACGTGCAACTATTATTGGACATATTCAGCGTGGTGGTAGTCCAACTTGTAAGGACCGTGTATATGCATCAGCAATGGGAGCAAAAGCAGTAGATATCCTATGTAGAGGTGGAAGCAATCGAGTTGTTGCTTATAAACATGGTGAATTTGTAGACTTTGATATCAATGAGGCTCTTTCAATGACAAAAGATTTGGACGAGTACTTATATCAGATGTCCAAAAAATTATCAAGATAAGTTATCGTTTTAAAAGAGTAGAAATTCATAATCGTACAGGAAAGTATGATAGTATAGTTTCTTTCTACTATTGATTTTAAAACGAATTTTAAGTAGAATAGAGTTATAATATTAAGAAGCTGTTAATAAAGAAAATTGTGCTATAACAAGCAGATGACTTTATTAACGGCTTTCTTGTTGCTTATCGCGGATCACTATATATTGAATAAAGGCTATGACATGTGGTATATAGTAGATTATGAATACTATCAAAGAAAGGACTACATATGAACCCTAGAGCAAAAAAATTCTTATCTTATTACAAACCGTATAGGAAACTATTTTTAGCAGATATGCTTTGTGCAATAACTGCTGCAGGTATTTCATTGGTTTATCCGTTAATCGTTCGTTACATTACACAAGATGTATTAGTAAATAACGAAATTAATCAGGCAATACAAATTATTATACGAACGGCAGTTTTGTTAGTTGGACTAGCATTACTCGAATTTGGATGTAACTTCTTTATCGCTTATAAAGGACACATCATGGGTGCAAAGATGGAATTTGATATGAGAAATGAAATCTTTGGACATTTCCAAAAGCTATCCTTTAACTTCTATGACAATCAAAAAACAGGGCAATTAATGACTCGTATCACAAATGATTTATTTGATATAACCGAATTATGTCACCATGGCCCCGAGGATATTGTAATTTCAATTATCAAATTCGTTGGTGCGTTTATTATTTTAGTTCGCATTAACTGGAAATTAACTATCATACTGTTCTTGTTTATTCCGATGATGTTTATATTTGCTTACATTATGAAAGGTCGAATGAACCGTGCTTTTCGTAAAAATCGTGAAAGAATTGCGGATATCAATGCACAGATTGAAGATAACCTATCCGGTATTCGAGTAGTAAAATCTTTTGCCAATGAAGAGTGTGAAATCTCGAAGTTTGAGGAAGGTAACAGGCGTTTTGTTGACAGTAAGAGCCATGCATATTGGCAAATGGCAACCTTTCATTCCGGACTTTCCATGTTTACAAATCTTATTAATGTTTCTGTAATTGTTGGTGGCGGAGTATTGATAGCACTGAGTGGTATCCTACTAAGTGATATGTTAACCTTTATGTTATATGTTAATAATATCATTGAGCCAATTCGTAAACTGATTAACTTTACAGAACAATTCCAAAATGGTATCACAGGATTTAGTCGGTTTATGGAGATATTAGAGACTAATCCAGATATCGTAGATTCTAAAGATGCGAAAGAACTGAAAAATGTTCGTGGAGATATTAGTTTTGAAGATGTGTCTTTTAAATATCAAGATACAACCAGTGAGGTATTTCGAAATATCAATCTGCAGGTACCAGCCGGTGAATATCTTGCACTTGTAGGTTCTTCAGGTGTAGGAAAAACAACCATGTGCAGCTTAATCCCTAGATTTTATGAAGTTAGCTCAGGTAGAATTACAATAGATGGACAGGACATTCGTAACCTAACTCAAAAATCCTTAAGAAAAAACATAGGAATTGTGCAGCAAGATGTTTATCTTTTTGCAGGAACGGTTGCAGATAATATCCGTTATGGCGATTTAAATGCTACCATGGAGGAAGTTATTGAAGCAGCGAAGAATGCAAATGCTCATGAGTTCATAATGAATCTTCCAGAAGGATATAATACTTATATTGGACAGCGTGGTGTGAAACTATCAGGAGGACAAAAGCAAAGACTAAGTATCGCAAGAGTGTTTCTAAAGAATCCACCTATTCTAATCTTTGATGAGGCAACATCAGCGCTTGACAATGAGAGTGAAAAGATAGTTCAAGAATCTTTAGAAAAATTAGCAAAAAACAGAACAACCTTTGTTATAGCCCACCGTTTATCAACGATAAAAAATGCAAGAAACATTATCGTTTTAACTGAGGAAGGTATTAAAGAGCAAGGAACTCATGAAAAATTGTTGTCTTTAGACGGTATTTATGCCTCCCTTTATCATTTAACTTATGAAAGGCAAGAAGCATAAACCTAAGAAGCTTTAAAACCAATAAATGGGGAATTGCTTGCGTTCTAAACATTGGAATGATAAAATAAATCGAAGATTGCACAGGAATATATAGAAGAATTCTTATTTTTATGGACAGTATTGTACCAAAGAAATTTTGATACAAGCTGAAAGTGAAAAGACATGTGCAGGAATAGGAGTTATCCGAATGAATATATTCGAACAATTAAAAGAAGAGTTAGGAATTAAACTGGAACAGGTCGAAGCAACTGTAAAGCTCATCGATGAAGGAAATACGATACCTTTTATTGCTAGATATCGAAAAGAGGTTACTGGCTCTTTAAATGATGAGGTACTAAGAAATCTATCAGAGCGCTTAACCTATCTGCGAAACTTGGAAGAGAAGAAAGCTTCCGTACTTGCAAGTATCGAAGAACAGGGGAAATTAACAGAAGAGTTAAAGGCACAAATTGAAGCTGCAGCAACCTTAGTAGTGGTAGAAGACTTATATCGCCCATATCGTCCAAAACGTAGAACAAGAGCGACAATTGCAAAAGATAAGGGATTAGAGCCACTGGCAGAAATCATCCTAGCGCAGGAGGTTTCCAGTGATATTTTAGAGATAGCAGAAGACTATGTATCAGAAGAGAAGGAAGTAAGTTCCGCGAAGGATGCTATAGCAGGTGCACTTGATATTATCGCAGAAAGTATCTCTGATGAAGCGGATTATCGAATTCATATTCGTAAGATTACTTTTGAAGAAGGTAGTATAACTTCCGCCGCAAAGGATGCAGAAGCAGAATCTGTTTACGAGCTTTATTATGAGTATAGTGAAAAAATCTCTAAGGTGGCGGGTCACCGAGTTTTAGCTTTAAATCGCGGTGAAAATGAGAAATTTCTAGCAGTTAAGATAACAGCACCAACAGAAACAATAATGAACTATCTTAAGAGTAAAGTGATTAAGAGAGATAATCCATATACCAATGATTATCTTTTAGCGGTAATAGCAGATAGTTATGACCGTTTAATTGCACCTGCAATCGAGCGTGAGATCAGAAATGATTTAACTGAAAAAGCAGAGGATGGTGCAATTAAAGTATTTGGGCAGAATTTAACTCAAGTTTTAATGCAGCCTCCAATTGCTGGACAAGTTGTTCTTGGATGGGATCCAGCGTTTCGTACCGGTTGTAAGCTTGCTGTAGTAGATGCGACAGGAAAGGTATTAGATACTGTAGTAATCTATCCGACAGCACCACAAAATAAGGTGGAGGAAGCAAAAACGGTTTTAAAGAAATTAATTAAGAAATATCAGATTACCTTAATTTCTGTTGGAAATGGTACTGCTTCCAGAGAATCGGAGCAAATTATTGTAGATCTATTAAAAGAAATTCCAGAACCAATCTCTTACGTTATTGTCAATGAGGCTGGAGCATCGGTATATTCGGCAAGTAAGTTAGCAACGGAGGAATTTCCTAATTTTGATGTAGGACAAAGAAGTGCAGCTTCTATTGCAAGAAGAATTCAGGACCCATTAGCTGAATTAGTAAAGATTGAACCGAAATCGATCGGCGTTGGTCAATATCAGCACGATATGAACCAAAAGAAACTAAGCGAAGCATTAGGCGGAGTTGTAGAAGATTGTGTAAATAAAGTTGGAGTAGATTTAAATACTGCATCTGCTTCCTTACTTGAATATATTTCTGGAATTTCGAAACCAATCGCAAAGAATATTGTCTCGTTCCGTGAAGAAAATGGAAAGTTTAAGAATCGAAAACAATTATTAAAGGTTGCAAAACTTGGACCAAAGGCTTTTGAACAATGTGCAGGATTTTTACGAATTAATGATGGAGATAATCCACTGGACGGAACTAGCGTGCATCCTGAATCCTATGAAGCAGCTGAAAAACTTCTAAAGATGCTTGGGTTTGATGTGAAAGATTTAAAAGAACTACAAGCAAAAGCAAAAGAGGCGGATACAAAAAAAGAGCAGTCAATTAGCCAGAACATGAAAGATAAAAAGAAGATGGCACAGGAGCTTTCGATTGGTGAGATTACTTTAAATGATATCATTAAGGAATTAGAAAAACCAAGCAGAGACCCAAGAGAAGAGATGCCAAAACCAATCTTAAGAACCGATGTTCTTGATATGAAAGACTTAACCGAAGGTATGATTTTAAAGGGAACCGTACGTAATGTCATCGATTTCGGAGCATTTGTTGATATCGGAGTACATCAAGATGGTTTGGTTCATATCTCACAGATGTCAAAGCAGAAATTTGTAAAACACCCACTTGATATCGTTAGTGTTGGAGATATTGTGGAAGTAAAAGTTTTAAGTGTGGATGTCTCGAAAAAAAGAATACAGCTCTCTATGATTTTATAAAAACAAAATATAAAGAATACCAGATGACATGAATGTAAATTAGTAATTCATGCATCTGGTATTTTTTTATTGCCAGCATGGGCATAGTTTGCCGATTCAATGGGTATTGCGGCATCAATACTCATTTTCAAACCGCAAATTTCGATTTAGTAGATGTTTTGATTATTGGATGAAATTAACAAATAATACAATTATTTATGTATGATTTACAGCGAAATAGAAAATGAAATAATATGATTATTGAGTTTTATCAATACGGGTGATAACATTTGCATATAAAACAACAATTTAATCGTTGTTGATATGTGTAAAATGCACAATTCAATAAACAATCAGTTCAACAAGTATCCAAAGGGGGAAAGGCTAGAAGATGGAATCAACCAAACAAGATGCATTAGCAATTGTAAATACGAGAAGACAGCTATTTCGACGTAGTAAGAAAAAGAAAGAGATAGAATATGAGGAGAAGATTCCTTTTTTAAAATATTTCAAACGACATTATATTTTATACCTTATGGTATTTCCGGGGATTATTTACTTTATAGTATTTCGCTATATACCAATGATTTTTAATATCATTGCCTTTCAAAACTATAGTCCATATAAAGGAATAGCGGGAAGTGACTGGGTTGGATGGATGCATTTTAAGAACTTCTTTGCAGGGAAAGACTTTGCAATGTTACTAACGAATACTCTGGCAATTTCCTTTATGAATTTGATTATCTTTTTCCCGATGCCGATTATCTTAGCACTACTGTTAAATGAGATTAAGCATAATGGTTACAAGAAAGTCGTCCAGACCTGTGTATACATACCACATTTTATATCGCTTGTCGTAGTATATAGTCTTACTTACTTAATCTTAAATGAATCGAATGGCATTATCAATCAGCTAATACAGGCGATGACCGGTCATACAGTTGATTTCTTATCAAGTAAAGCATGGTTTAGGCCAATATTACTTCTTCAGACGGTATGGAAAGAAACTGGTTATGGTACGATTATTTTCCTAGCGGCTTTAGCTGGGGTGGACGTTCAGTTATACGAAGCAGCAGAAGTGGATGGTGCAGGACGATGGAAGAAGATGTGGCACATTACTTTGCCAGCGATAAAATCAACTATAATTACCATGTTAATCCTTCGGGTTGGATCTATTCTAAATACTGGATATGAGCAAATCTTCCTCTTACAGAACTCACTAAATCGTTCTGTTTCAGAAGTATTTGATACCTATGTATACAAACAAGGAATTACACAAGGATCCTTCTCTTATGCAACAGCAGTCGGTTTATTCAAAGGTATTGTTGGTACCATTATGGTACTGACAGTAAATAAGATAGCCAAGAAAAGCGGCGAAGATGGTTTGTACTAATTTGTAGGAGTGAAGGTAGTACATTCACTTGGCAAGTTTGTGTCTGCGCTGCAATCACAAACTTTTGGAGACGCATTGTCTTATAGGAAAGACAAAATGCAGCGCGGAAATGAGGGAAAACATGAAAATAGTTATGCATAAAAGTAGAGGCATCAAGGGCAGACTTAGTACCCGTGTGATAACAGGTGTCATATATACGTTCTGCGGTTTATGTGCATTGATTACACTGTTACCATTTTTATATATTGTAGCAGGTTCGTTTGCTACAGAAAAAGAATTAATCGAAAGAGCATTTTTTTTAATCCCGAGTCAATTTTCTTTCAATGCATATCAATACATAATAAAAACAGGAGCAATTATACTAGGTATCAAAAATTCATTATTATTAACTGCAATCGGTACCATTACTAATATGATTTTAATGACATTATTCGCATATCCGCTTTCAAGAAGAGGTTTTAGGGGTAAGAATCTAATATTAAACATGGTGATTTTAACAATGTTATTACCGGTTGGTATGATCCCAATGTTTATGCTGATTCGTGGGCTTGGTTGGTATGATAGTTATCTTGCTTTGACCATTCCGGGAGCGATTAATGCATTTAACATGATTATTATTAAGAAATTCTTTCAGGGCTTATCATTAGAACTTGAAGATGCGGCAAGGATTGATGGCGCATCAGACTGGAAGATATTTAGAAAAGTTGCCTTACCGTTATCAAAGCCTGTACTGGCTTCCATAACTTTGTTTACAGCTGTTGGATACTGGAACAATTACTTCGGCCCGATGATTTATTTAAACAGTCAGAAGAAATATACAGCACAGTTATTCCTGCGCCAAATAGTTATGACTTCTCAAGGTATTTCAAAAGATGGTAGTCTTATTGACTGGGGGGAATTTGGTGCCCCACCGACGGTTGCAATCCGTATGGCTGCAACTGTAATTACAACAGTACCGATCCTTATGGTATATCCTTTTGTACAAAAGCATTTTGCAAAAGGAGTTATGGTTGGTTCTGTAAAAGGATGACAACTATCGCCGCAAGGTGTTGTTGTAGGATGTTGCTGTGGAAGGGTGAAGACCGCAGTATGTCTTTAAAAAAGATATATATTATGAATGGAGGGTTTATTGTGAGAAGGAAAAAGTTATTATCCATGTTACTTGCTACAGCATTGGTTATTACCAGCTTTGCAGGATGTAGTGCGAAGGAAGAAAAGACAAATGTGCAGGGTAATGTTGCTACTCAGCCACCAAAGGTAAATGAGAATGCCGGAGTAACTAATACACCGAAAGAAAGACAGAAGGTTAGTATTATGTCATTTGACTATTCAGGTCAGGCTATGATGGGGCCAAATGCAGAACAAGTAATTAAAGTGTTAGAAGATTATACGCAAACCGATGTTGAATTCCAATTTGTACCTAGTGATGCATATGAGGATAAATTAAGTTTAACTTTGGCTTCTGGTTCTGATATGCCAATGATTATCGCATGTGGCTCATTTAATGCAAACATTGTAAATAATGCAAGAGCAGGAGCCTTCTGGAATCTAAACGACTTTATCTTTGATGAGGCGAAATATCCGAATCTTTCAAAAGCAAATAAAAATATCTGTAATATGGTGTCTGTAGACGGTGGTTTATACGGAATATACCGCGCAAGAACGCTTGGACGTAACGGTTTTGGATATCGTAAGGATTGGGCAGATAAATTAGGTTTAAAAGAGCCTGAGACAATTGATGATGTATATAATATGTTATATCAGTTTACCCATGGTGATCCAGATGGCAATGGAAAGAAGGATACCTATGGATTAAACCTTTGTAAATATACAGGACCACTTGATATTATGCAGACTTGGTTTGGTGTCGGTAATGGTTGGGTAGAGCAAAATGGTTCCTTAGTTCCGGTACATCGGACCCCTGAGTATGAAGAGGCACTGGACTGGTTTAAGAAACTATACGATGATGGCTTAATTGCAAAGGATTGGGCAGTACGTGAGACAGGAACCTGGATGGATGATAATAAGAATGGTCTATCAGGAATGTATATCGACACGATTGATAATGCCAGGAAAGTTTGGGATTACTATGTAAACAACAATATTCCTAGTGTATTAAATGATGGTACTATTGCATCATTCCCAATGGGTGGAGGGATTGCTAAAACAGCAGGTGGACAAAAACATACTCTTGCTACAGCTGGCTTTAATGGTTTCTTTGTACTAACGAAAGGTGGATGTAAAACAGAAGCTGACGTAGAAGCTGCCTTACATTTCTTAGATAAAATGAATGATGATGAAATGCAAATTCTTTCTTCTTACGGCCTTAAGGATATTCACTATTCCTTAGATGAAAATAATGTTTTCACTGATATTAAGGGAGATAATAAGGACACATTACTTCTTGATTATGAGGCATTAAATCAGACAGTAGCTTACATACCAACGAATATGATTACTGGAATTAAGATACCGACTACAGAAAGACAGGACATTCAAGCGGAATTATATATCGAAAATGAAAAGAATGTTGTATTCAATCCTGCTGCTGCTTTAATTATTAATTCTGAAACATACACGTTAAACGGTGCAAATCTTGATCAAATTCTCAATGATGCAAGAACACAGTACATCGTTGGTGAGATTGATAAAGACGGACTAAAGGCAGCTTGGAATCTTTGGGCATCCACCGGTGGCAATGATGTAATTGAAGAAGTGAATGATGCTTATGCAAAGACAAAATAAATCCATAGTTTAAGAAATAACTTCCTATGGGTGCTGCACAACTTTTATAATTCTCTGGATACAGAAATTAGGGTAAGTTGTGCAGCATCTCTATTTCGTGACAAGGAAAAGTTCGCGAAGCGTGCTTTTTCTTGTTATGTGTGTTCACACACACTTAAGCCTTGCTAAAGGGGAAAAATTTGACGATGTATAGTAAGGTTCTTTGACTAGATATGCGGCAATAATAACGGAAGATGGGGGAAGCTATGGAAAAAAAGCATAGAAATATTAACTTTAAAAAACAAATTTTCATAATTATTATGACAGGTGCACTTTTGCCAGTAATTTTATTGGCATTCTATTTTTATTTTACTTATATTCATGAGGTTAGTGACAAAATCGACTTATCCAATGCAAAGGCGTTAGAGCAGGTCATGAACAAAGTAGAAAATGTAACAGAAACGATGCAATTAAACTACATATCTTCTCTTTGGAAGGGGGATTATGTAGTGAAAGAGGATTCCATCGATTGGTTTATGAAAAATAGTGTTTCTTACAGCGATTATTCTAATTTAAAGAAAGTACAGGATGAACTTTTAGGTGCGACTTACTTAAGGATCTATATCAATAGCTTTTATTTTATTAATTTCTCAACCGACTGGGTTTTAACAAGCAATGGTATGTATCCTTTAAGTGAAGTGGCAAATCAAGAGCAATTGTATGATATTTTCTATACTGGGATGAGCGACTGCAAGTGGACATATCTAAGTATAGAAAATGAAGGAATAGGTAATCGTGTTATTAAATCCGACTATATCACGCTCGCGATTAAGGCTCCACTAAACCTAAAAAGCCCAAATTGCTTGTTGCTAGTTAATTTAAGTAGCGTTGGGTTTGAGAGACTTCTTAGAAATAGCTTAAGCAGTGGAAAATTGACTGTTTTTGATGCACAGGGCAAACTTTTATTCACGGAACATAAGGAAGTTTCAGAATTCCTTGATGAGTACATAAAAGAACATGATACAACATTAGAATCCTTGGTAGAAAGGCGCGAAGAACTTAGTAAGAAGAGTGGTTTTAATTTGAATTTGTCCTATTCTGGGGCCAATGGATGGCTTTATGTATCCAGTTATGATCCTGCCATTGTGACTCATGAAGCTAGTTCTATTATAGTAACTGCCGGACTTTTAATACTATTTATGATGACGCTTATTTTTCTTTTCTCTGTATTAGGTTCTCGAACAATTTATCGTCCAGTATCTCAGTTGGTGACAAATTTAAGAAATATAGAAGTGATAGAAGAGGTAGCTGGAAAAAATGAGAATGAGTTTAATTTTATCGGTAAGCGAATTAACCGACTAGTCGATTCAAAAAATAATATGGAAGAATTAATACTAGTTCAACAAAAACAGCTAAAGGAATTGTTCGTCCTTCGTCTATTAAAAGGAGAAGTAAGAAAAGAGGATATTGAATCTAAATTAAAAAATTTTGGTTTTGAAAAAATGAAATATGTTTCAATTATTGCAATTAGTGTTTCATCTAAAGTAATAGAGGAAGAATGGGACTATACAAAACAAGATATGATAAAAATCAGTATTGTGGAAAATATGCCGGATTTAATTAGTGACCAGCTTTTATTTCCTGCTGTTACAAACTCCAATGTAATTCTTTGCACTATTACGAGAGAGTTAAAAGAAGAGCTTGAAGAGGCAGCGGTGGAATTGATTCGCCACCTTACCAGTTATGTTGTTATAGAAAGTGGATATCATGTAAACTTCGGTATCAGCCAACCGTTTGACAGCCTTATGAAATTCAGACAGGCTTACAATGAAAGTTTAGAAGCGGTCAAAAATAATGAAACCTTAAATAAAGAAAATACCATATGTGAGCAAAACTTCATTTTTTATTCTGATATAGCAAACAGCAACTCGAATAACTATACCTATGAACTTATTTTAGAGAAAGAGATGAAGGCAGCAGTGGATGAATGTGATAAAGTGAAAGCATTTTTCTTAGCAGATACTTTTATTAACCATATGGCAGAAAGTGGAGCTGTTCTAAATGAGCTGCATTTCTATCTGCATCGATTTATGGTGGCAGTAATATTAGTAGCTACAGATGCTGGACTTTCGGTAAATGATATTTTTGGGCATGGATCAGTGAATGTGTTTTTACAATTTAATCAGCTTTCGGATTTAGATAAAATCCGAAGTTTTTATAAACATAATATTATTTCGCCGGTGATTAAACAATTAAGCACCTTCCGTCGAAGTAATTCTGATCTTGTATTAGATAAGATAGTTAGGCTGGTGCGAGAAACCTCTAGCGATATCACATTAACAGAATGTGCAGATCAATTAGGGTATCATCCAAGTTATATTTGGAAGATTATGAAGAGTAAAATCAACATGACATTTACCGATTATGTAACAATACAGCGAATTGAAATTGCTAAGAAAATGTTGATAGAAACGGATAAATCGGTAGCAGAAATTGCAGAACAATTAAAATACACCAATGCGCAGAATTTTATACGTTTTTTTAGTAAACATGTTGGGACGACACCTGGAAAATTTAGAATGATGGACAGAGAATCATAATATTCACAATATTTCTTGGTGTGAGTTCTTAGGTGGGCTTAGAAACGGAGGTATAAATAGTGACCAGATTAAGAATAAAGGAATTCGATAAGGACCACGTTACCATACAATGGGATGCCAACCCTAATGCAGATTCGTATCGTATCTATTGGGCAGACAAAGATACGTTGGTGATGAAGTACAAAATATTATCAGAAACAAAGGAAACCGAATACACACTAAAAAGATCAACTCATGTGTCTCATTATCTTAAAGTGGCTTCTGTTTCGGGAGGGCAGGAGATTTCCATTAGCTCTGTGTTAAAGACATCGATTGGAAAAACATTTCACGAACAACTTGAAAAGCTTTCAAGAGGACTTATGGTGGTGAAAAGACAAAAGGGAATCTTTCTTGCATGGAGGCTGATGAAGGATGAAGTTAGTGGGTATAGCAGCACTGGTTTAACTGGTACGGATTTTATTGTGTATAAAAAC
The DNA here is from genome assembly GCF_031997925.1 of Lachnoclostridium sp. Lineage (NCBI taxonomy): Bacteria > Bacillati > Bacillota > Clostridia > Lachnospirales > Lachnospiraceae > Lachnoclostridium > Lachnoclostridium sp. The sequence goes on from NZ_DAMADT010000001.1 coordinate 359,873, forward strand.
GGAGAATTGTTAACAACAGTAACCGATAGCACAAACTTTGTGGATGAAGAGGGAACTTCTGAGGATCAGTATTCAATTGGAGTTTTAAAAGATGGCGCTTTAGTTGAACGGACGAAGGAAATGTGTGCTTTTCGAAGCGGTGCTAACTATATTGATTTACCATTAAAAAGACCAAGTGATGGAGTAACACCGGCGGGGGAAGTCTACACCTATCATGCAAATGATATGAGTGTCGGTGATGTGGATGGAGACGGTGAATATGAGTATTTTGTCAAATGGGACCCTAGCAATTCTAAGGATGTATCGCAAAAAGGATATACCGGAAATTGTTTTATTGACTGTTATAAGCTAGAGGGAAGACTTTTATGGCGGCTTGATATGGGAGTTAATATAAGATCAGGGGCTCCTTATACTCAGTTTATGGTCTATGATTTTAATGGAGACGGTAAGGCAGAGATGGCAGTAAAGACAGCACCAGGTACGAAGGTGATTTATTACGATGAAGAGGGTAAGGTGGAAAAAGAAGCCTACATAACGATGCCGGACAACGATATAGACGGTGGGTACACCAACCAGGATGATTATCGCTTCAGTGCAGAAGATTATTATGAACATTTAGTAACGGTGTTTATGAATTGGCATAATCACTCGATGGTTATAGATAAAACCTGGCCACAAACACTGGAAGAGTGTTTTGGCATAGAAAAGAGATATCGGTATCCCTTAAGGAGAGAGGATGCAATAAAGCTAGTGGATTATTTTCTTGATGTTTATGCGCCGTCAAGGAGTGAGAGAAATGAACTACGACATTTTGAAGGATTTATTATCGACGGACCGGAGTACCTTACCATGTTTTCGGGTTCTGGGGAAGAATTAGAAACAATACCATTTCCTTATACCAGAGAAGATGATGGTTTGCTATGGGGGGATTATTCGATGAGAAGAATAGAGCCAGCAAACCGTGTCGACCGTTTTTTATCAGGGGTAGCTTATCTTGATGGAGAACACCCGTATCTCATTGTCTGCCGTGGTTATTATACAAGAGCAACGGTAGTGGCATATGATTTTTTTGAAAATCATTTTCGAGAGTATTTTAATATTGACAGCGGGCATGTGAGAATGAACAATCCATTTATGGATAATGCTCATGGAGGTGCCGGTAGTGACCCTGTATATGGCAGATTAGCAGGACAGGGAAATCATAGTTTATCGACAGCGGATGTAGACGGAGATGGGTATCAGGAGATTATATACGGTGCTGCGGTGATTGATCATGATGGAAGTCTTCTTTATAGCAGTTATGATTACCTGCCGGATGGAACTTATGCAAAATTGGGCCACGGAGATGCTATGCATGTGGCAGATATTAATCCGGACAGACCGGGGCTTGAGATATTCCAGGTATTTGAAGGAGCAAAACATGCGCCTTATGGTTATGCTTTACGTGATGCAGAAACAGGGGAAGTTATCTTCGGTGAGTATGCAGAAACGGATTTAGGAAGGTGTATGGTCGGAGATGTAAGTCCTAAGGTAAGAGGTTTGCAAACCTGGGTAACTAAGATGCAATCTGTTAAGGGGGAGGTACTTCCTGCTAAACTGCTTGGAACAAACTTCAGTATTCGTTGGTTGCCGGATATGAGCACGCAGATCATAGATGGAGTAGATTTGTTTGGAAGCCATGCAGGTGTTATCAACGACAATACACATGGAATTATCTTTGCACCGGAAGGTGTAGCCACGAATAATGGAACGAAGGGGAATCCTTGTCTTGTAGCAGATATCTTTGGGGACTGGAGGGAAGAACTTCTTCTTAGAAAATCAGATAGCAGCGCAATCCGGATCTTTTTCAATACGGATTTAACCAATCATAAATTATATACATTAATGCATGATATACAGTATCGTACTGGAATTGCATGGCAGAATAATTGTTATAACCAACCTTGTTATCCAAAGTTTTATTTTGCATCGGATACGGATTGGGAGTATGTTTTATAGCTTTCTAGGAATATGAAACGAAAAATCTTTCTAGGAATACAAAACAAAGATCTTTCAAGGAATACGAAACAAAAGATCCTTCTAGAATACAAACCAAAAGATCTTTCTAGAATTACGAAACGAAAGATATCTATAGAATTACGAAACGAAAGATATTGATTGACATTTAATAGACAAAGAGATAAAATATTTATGCAAATAGAATAAGGAAGTTCTTCGGGGCAGGGGGTAGTTCCCGACCGGCGGTATAGTCCGCGACCGAGTTAATCTCGCTGATTTGGTGACAGTAAGAAAGATTACTGAATTCCAAAACCGACAGTATAGTCTGGATGAAAGAAGAAGTTTGTGATGATATAGAAGGATTTAGGAAATTTTTATATCTTTCTTTGGAAGCACAACAACACTGAAACTAGTGTGATACGTGAGTTTAAGCCGCCCTGATAGTATACTATCAGGGCTTTTTTGATCTCCAAGGTATGCGCACTCACCCTGTAGGTACGGCAAGGCGATATGTATTTGCAAGACGTTGTACCTACAAAGTGAAGTATTCAGTGGCTTACTCCTAGAACCTTCCTTTTATAAAAAGGAGACGAAATGATGGAAGTAGCAAAAACCAATGTTGGATTTTTGCTACTAAGTGTGACGATTGTTGCAATTATTGTTGGAGCTGCTTATGCAGCTGAGCGTGTCATTGGGAAAAAAATCGGATTAGAAAAAAGAAGAGGTAAACAAAATGTACGCAGGATGGTAACTATAGCGGTACTTTCCACGATAGCAGTTGTTTTGATGTTCTTTGAGTTTCCATTATGGTTCGCCCCTGGATTCTATAAACTTGACTTTAGCGAACTTCCGGTGATTATTGGTGCATTTACATTTGGTCCGGTAGCTGGGATAACAATAGAACTTATTAAAGTAGTCTTGAACCTACTATCCAATGGAACGACAACAGCATTTGTTGGGGAGTTTGCAAACTTCTTAATGGGTTGCGTCTTTATTATTCCAGCATCGTTCTTCTATTTTCTAAGAAAGAGTAAGAAAAATGCAGTGATTGGATTGCTTGTTGGTACAGTAACAGCCACATTAGCTGGATGTTTCTTAAATGCTTTTGTTTTATTACCTAAATATTCAGAAGCTTTTCACGTACCAATTGAATCATTTATTGCTCAAGGAACAGAAAAAATATCTGCGATCAAGGGCATGTTTACTTTTGTAGTGTTAGCAGTAGCACCGTTTAATTTATTAAAATATGCATTAACATCGTTAATTACCATTTTAATTTATAAAAATATAAGTAAAATCCTAAAAGGAGATTACAAAGATTAGATAATTTTAAGTCTTAGAACAAATAACTTACGTTTGCATAGACTTGAAATTTCGATGTAATCTGCTATAATTGCATTATAAAATGCAAGGAAGAGGGTGTCTTTAATCAGTTGCTTCTCCTTAAATGGCTGAACAATACGTTTAAAGGCACCCTTTTTTCGGTATACTTATGAGACGAGGAGGTAGTGTGAAAAATCAAGGTTTTTCACACACACGAATTGCAACAGAATGGAGGGTAGTATGGAAAAAGAGATTATGTTTCAATATCAAACGAAGGTTAACGATATGTATCGTTTCTTGATGCATCATGCATATGTTGGTGTATCTGGTATTATAAATTTAATTATTAGTGTAGGTGCATTGGTTCTTCTTTTTACTGGTGCTGGTGGCGGACAAGCTTTTAGTAACTTAATGCTAATATTGATAGCGTCACTATTTACTATTATTAATCCAATTTTGCTTTATTACAAAGCTGCGAAACAAGTCAAACTAACACCGATGTTTCAAAAACCAATTGATTATTTTATCAATGAGGAAGGGATATTAGTAAGTCAGGGCGAAGAAAAGATACTAATAAATTGGACTGATATCTGGAAAGCAGTAGAAACAAAGCATGCTTTCTATTTCTATTTGTCAACGCGTGGGGCTTATATCTTACCTAAGGCAGCTCTTCCTGGGCATGCAGAGGAAATGAAAAAACTAGTAATAGAACATGCACCTGAGGCAAGAAAGAAGTTTAAGAAATAGAGGGTAGAAAAGGTATGAAATACGAAAGTTTTACGGAAGGGGATACCTACCGCCTTGGAAAACGAATGGGGGAAAATGCACAAAAAGGACAAGTATATTGCCTAAGCGGTGACCTGGGAGTTGGAAAGACGGTATTTACCAAAGGGTTTGCTACTGGACTTGGAATAACAGAGCCTATCAGTAGTCCTACCTTTACCATTGTGCAAGAATACGAACAAGGAGAACTTCCCCTCTATCATTTTGATGTGTATCGTATCGAGGATATTGAGGAAATGGAGGAAATCGGTTATGAGGATTACTTCTATGGAAATGGTGTTTGCCTCATAGAATGGGCAGTTCGTATTAAGGAACTTTTACCGAAAGATTATATCCAGATAACGATAGAAAAAGATTTGGATAAAGGATTTGACTATCGTATCATTTTGGTTGAAGAAAACCAATTATAAAAATGACGAGTAAAACTCGTAAATAGTTTTTATTTCTGCAGTACTACATCTGCGTACAGATGTAGTATACAATGTGAGGATAGTGTGAAAAAGCAAAGTTTTTCACACGTAAATTTGTACCTGCAGCCTAAAGTTTACTATGGAAGGGCATGATTATTAGAATGAAAATATTAGTACTAGATAGTTCGGGCTTAGTTGCTTCTGTCGCAATTATGACAGAAGATGCGTTATTGGCCGAATATACTGTGAACTATAAAAAAACACATTCACAGACATTGTTACCAATGCTTGATGAGTGCGTGAAGATGTTAGGACTAGAGATGTCAGAAATCGATGCGATCGCAGTAGCGAAAGGACCAGGTTCTTTTACAGGTCTTCGTATTGGCTCTGCGACAGCAAAGGGATTAGGACTAGCATTAAACAAACCGATTATTGCGGTACCAACCGTTGATGCAATAGCTTACAATTTATTTGCATCGGAAGCTATCATTTGTCCTTTGATGGATGCTAGGAGAAATCAAGTATATACCGGGCTATATTCCTTTGAAAAAAATGAATTTCATGTGATAAAAGAGCAAACAGCTTGTGATGTAGAAGAGATAATACATCTTGTCAATGATTATCAAAGACCTGTTATCTATTTAGGAGATGGAGTAGAAGCTTATCAAAAACAATTGATAGAGAGTACAAAGGTACCGTATTATTTTGCACCAGCACATCTATCAAAGCAACGAGCTGGTGCACTTGGAGCACTTGCGTTCCATTATATAAAGGAAGGAAAGCTGGAATCCGCGATGGAGCATATTCCAACCTATCTAAGAAAATCCCAGGCAGAAAGGGAAAGAGAAGAGGCTCTTTCGAAAGGAGAGCAAGTTGATAATTCGTAGAATGCTTCCAAGTGATACAAAAGCAATGGCTGTTATTGAAGAAGAAACTTTTTCTGATCCGTGGAGTGAAGAGAGTTTTTTAAAGGAAGCGACTGAAAAAGATCATATCTATTTGGTTGTGGAGGACACAGGAAATCTTATTGCTTATTGTGGGATGTGGAATATTGCAGGGGAAGGTTATATCACAAATGTTTGTGTCAAAAAAGAAAAACGCAGACAAGGTATAGGAAAACTAATGTTAGTATCCCTATTAGAACAGGCTAAGTTATGTAAGATAGAAGCGGTAACTTTAGAAGTTCGTGAGAGTAACCAATCTGCTATCCATTTATACGAGCAGCTGGGATTTCAAAGTGTAGGTAAGCGTAGAGATTTTTATGCACATCCGACAGAAAATGCCATAATTATGTGGCTGAATTTTTAAATTCTACTAAAATTTTGGGGTGTCTTTAGCAGGGATGAAGGAGTATTTACAGTGATTTCCACTGTGTTTTTCCTTGGTTTCATTGTATAATAAGGAAGTGGAGGAATGTGCTATGGCTCATTTGATAAAGGAACGAAAGAAGAATGATCTTTTATGTAATGTCTGTGGTAGAGCATTGCGCATGGAAAGAGGGATATTACTAGAAGATGCCTTTGTTGTGTCAAAGGAGTGGGGTTTTTTTTCAAGCAGGGATCTTGAAGTTCACAGGTTTACTATCTGTGAAAACTGCTATGATCAATTAATTGCACACTTTAAAATACCAATTGAAGTTACCGATAAATCAGAAGCCTTGTGATGTATGTCGCAAGGCTTTTGTCTTGAATTATTTCTTGCCTATGGGTATATAATATGCTAAGATGAAGTACAAGTAGGAGTATATTAGAATCTTAAACTTTTTAATTATTAAAAATTTATATCAATATTTATTGGGAAAAACTGTTATATGAAAGATAGTTTTCGATTATTGAAATAGGTTTAGCATGAGTAATTAAATTGATTTATATATAGGAAGACTTGTGTTTTAATTATAGGCAAGAAATTTGCGATTAAATAGATATTTAGTTTGGAGAATTTATTATGCTTGATGTATGTTTATTAGGAACAAGCGGGATGATGCCATTACCAGGACGTTGGCTTACAGCATTGATGGCTCGTTTGAATGGAAGCAGTTTATTAATAGATTGTGGGGAAGGAACACAAGTAGCTATTCGTGAAAAAGGTTGGAGTTTTCACTCTATTGATATTATTTGTTTTACACACTATCATGGAGATCATATCAGTGGTTTGCCAGGTCTATTATTATCAATGGGAAATGCGGATCGAACACAACCAGTTACTCTGATAGGTCCGAAAGGGCTTGAACGTGTTGTTAGCGCGCTTAGAGTAATCGCCCCCGAATTACCATTTGAACTAAACTTTATAGAAGTTACAAATCCAGAAGAAACGATTTGCATCAATGATTATGTGATACATGCATTTCGTGTTAATCATAATGTAATATGTTACGGATATACGGTAGAGGTTAAGAGAACAGGACGTTTTATTCCGGAAATGGCAATGAAGAACGAGGTACCAAAAGAGTTGTGGAGTCGCCTACAAAAGGGACAAACGATAGAGAAAGATGGTAGAATGTTTACACCAGATATGATATTAGGCCCACAGCGTAAGGGGATAAAACTTACTTATTGTACAGATAGTAGACCGGTTCCACAAATAGTAGAACAAGCTCAGGGGTCCGACTTGTTTATCTGTGAGGGTATGTATGGAGAAAAAGAAAAACAGAGTAATGCTCTAGAGAATAAACACATGACTTTTTATGAAGCAGCAGAACTTGCTAAGCAAGCAGGGGTAAAGGAATTATGGCTGACTCACTACAGTCCTTCTCTGACCAGGCCGGAAGAATATATGAAGGAAACAAAAGAAATATTCCCGAACGCGAAAGCAGGGAAAGATAGAAAGAGTGTTACTCTAGAATTTGATAAAAATGAATAACTAAAAAAAGCAATAGAGGGGCTAAAAGCCTTTATAAAAAGCTTTCTATTGCTTTAAGATTATTCTTAGGTATTTACGTAAATAAAAATATTATTCAAGCGGTAGAAGCGTCTACATAAAAATTGCTTATGCCACAGGGGTAGCATGTGGGGGAAGGATCTGATTTTATGAAGGGTTCTAAAAAGAGTTCAAAGAATAATACAGTTATGACAGTGATAATGATGATTGTAATAGGGTGTGTGATCGTTGGTACTTTTGCTTATATATATAATAGAGAGGATAAAGATAAGTTAGAGCCAGACATTGAATTAACAGAGGTTCAAAAGCTTCTGGTAATGGATTTAGAGAGTACATACCCAGCTACACCTAGAGAAGTAGTTAAGCTGTATAGTAGATTTTCAATGTGTATTCATAATGATGATCTTACAGATGAAGAGTTTGAAAAGCTTGGAGATAAAGTTCAAAACTTATATGCCAAAGAGTTAATAGAAGCGAATCCTTCGGATGAATATCTTATGAATTTAGCAGTTGAAGTCGCAGAATACCATAAGTCTGAACGAAAGATTAAAAGTTATACTATAGATTCTGGGAATAGTATTATTACTTGGAAAGAAGATGGAAAAGAGTTCGCAAGACTTCTTGCTACTTACTCTTTGAGAGAAGGCAAGGAATACAATTCAGTGCGCCAAGAGTTCCTGCTTCAAAAGGATGAAGCTGGGCTTTATAAGATTCTTGGCTGGAGATTGGCTGATAAAGCAGATGCAAAATAATTACTATGATTTAGTAATAGATTGATTATGAAAGAGCTGTCATTAAGGATAAATTAAGTCCTTTGTGGCAGCTTAGCTTATACGAGATATTGTTTTTAGTGACGGAGGTAGTGTGAAAATCAAGATTTTTCACTCACGAGACAAAATGGAGGATTTAAATGGAAGATTATCAAAAAGATATAGTGGAAAAAGAAGATGTATATATTTTGGCAATAGAGTCATCCTGTGACGAGACTGCTGCTTCTGTGGTAAAAAACGGTAGAGAAGTTTTATCCAATGTTATATCAACTCAAATAGATTTGCATACCTTGTATGGTGGTGTAGTTCCAGAGATAGCGTCAAGAAAGCATATGGAAAAAATAAATCAGGTAATTGAGGAAGCATTAACTGGGGCACAGATGGGATTAACAGATATGAATGCAGTAGCGGTTACGTATGGTCCTGGTCTGGTCGGAGCTTTATTGGTCGGTGTTGCAGAAGCAAAAGCAATTAGTTATGCTGCAAAACTACCTTTAATAGGAGTACACCATATAGAAGGACATGTTAGTGCTAACTATATAGAGAATAAAGAACTGGAACCTCCATTTTTATGTTTGATCGTATCTGGAGGACATACACATCTTGTGCTTGTTAAAGAGTATGGAACGTACGAGATTATCGGAAGAACTCATGATGATGCAGCTGGTGAGGCATATGATAAGGTGGCTAGAGCAATTGGACTTGGCTATCCAGGGGGGCCTAAGATTGATAAACTAGCAAAGGAAGGCAATAAGAATGCAATTGTGTTTCCAAGAGCTAGTATAGAAGGCCATCCATTTGATTTTAGCTTTAGTGGTGTCAAATCTGCTGTTTTAAATTATATCAATTCCAGCGCTATGAAAGGGGAAGAAATTAACCGTGCGGATGTAGCAGCTTCGTTTCAGGAGGCAGTGGTTGATGTTTTAGTCTCCCATACAATGGCAGCAGCTAAGGAGTATGGTATGAAAAAGATAGCAATAGCAGGAGGTGTTGCATCGAATAGTGCATTGCGATCTGCAATGGAGGAAGCCTGTAAAAAGAATCAGTTTGATTTTTATCATCCAACGCCTCTGTTTTGTACAGATAATGCAGCAATGATAGGTGCAGCAGCTTATTATGAATATCTGAAAGGAAATTTTAGTGGATTAGATTTAAATGCGGTACCTAACTTAAAGATAGGCCAACGCTAGGAGTGTGAAGAGAATTTCTAAGGCACCAAAAGACGTTGCCTAAGAAATTCTCTTCACACTGGGATACTAAGCAGATATGTTTTCAAGTGTAAACGAAAAGCAAATTTATACAAGGTGTTAAAGCACCGGATTAGGGGTTACGGATGGAAAAGGTAACAGCAATTGTGTTGGCTGCAGGACATGGGAAGCGAATGAAGAGTAGTGTATCCAAACAGTATATGTTATTAAGGGATAAACCAGTATTATATTATTCTCTCAAAGCCTTTGAAAATAGCCTTGTTACAGATATTATTGTAGTAGTTGGTAAAGATGATATTTCCTATGTAAAGGAAGAGATTATAAAGCCTTATGGATTTCATAAGGTAGCTCATGTCGTAGAGGGCGGTTCTGAAAGATATTTGTCTGTCTTAAATGGTTTAAATAGAATCAATGATACAGATTATGTATTGGTTCATGATGGCGCAAGACCACTTATAAAAACGAATACAATTAATACTGTAATCTCTGAGGTGAAAGAGAAGAAGGCTTGCATCGTTGGGGTTGCTTCAAAGGATACGGTCAAAATATCGACTCATGAGGGAGTTATAGATTGTACACCGGACCGTAAGCAAGTGTATATGATACAAACACCGCAAGCATTTGAATATTCTATCCTAAGAGAAGCTTATGATAATTTGGCTTCTTATCAGGGTGCTATGATAACAGATGATGCTATGATTGTTGAATGCCTTAATAAATATCCTATCTATCTGGTACAGGGAGAGTATACGAATATCAAAATAACAACGCCAGAGGACTTGATATTTGCGGATGCTATATTGAAGGAATACCAAGATGTTATCTAAGAATTTTACTGGATAAAATTACAAGATTATTTTATCGAAAACATAAGAAAAAGTGCTTGACATGTATATATGGTTATGTTAAACTAATTGAGCGTTGTCCGGAGAGTTGCCCGAGTGGTTTAAGGGGCTGGTCTTGAAAACCAGTGATTCCGAAAGGGACCGTGGGTTCGAATCCCACATTCTCCGCTAGAATACAGAATATGTATTCAGTAATTAAATAGTAAGGATCGCTTTTGCAAAAAAGCTGTCCAAGCATTGTGAAAAGCAACAATGCCAATTCGGAGAAATACCCAAGCGGCTGAAGGGGCTCCCCTGGAAAGGGAGTAGGTCGTTAATAGCGGCGCGAGGGTTCAAATCCCTCTTTCTCCGCTCTACTGATACAAGGAAAAACATTCCAAGAAAATCAAGTAGACAAATACAAAAAAGTATGTTACAATACAAAAACAAATTGTCTGAAAAGAATAAACAATTTGAAAAACTTCAAAAATAATGCTTGACAAGTTAGAAAAAGCATGATAAAATGTTGAAGCTGTCAGAAAAGACAGATAAAACACAGAAAAATATGAAGTTTGAAAAAATAAAAAAATACTTGACAAAAAAGTGATTGCATGATAGAATAATCAAGCTGATCATGAAAAAAAGTCAGTATCGTG
>NZ_DAMADT010000002.1:0-30217 GCF_031997925.1 Lachnoclostridium sp.
AGGCGAAGTGGAAAATCCACCTCGCCATAAAGTCTAACTTTTAGGGGTCACCTCAATTACGAATGTGGTCCTTTTTTCTCGTTATAATTATCTTCCTTTCCTTTGCTATAAAATTCTTCCTAAAAGGTGCACAAGAAACGTTTGCTTTGACAAGGTTCTCAAGAAGAGAATGAAAAGAGACTTATCCTAAAGTTAGGAGGAATTTTATGAATACGATAAAACCAATTGTGATTAAGAATGGAATTGAAGCTGAGGAATTAAAAAATTTTATTGGTAAGAAAGTTACATTACACGGAAGTATCTATAAAATAAGAAAGATGAGTGGCTTTGCATTTATATTATTGCGTACGAAGAGGGCGGTAGTTCAATGCATCTATTCAGAAGAATTTTCAACCTTTGCACTGGAGGAATTAATCGAAGAATCTACCGTAAAGATAGAAGCAGAGGTTATTTTAGAGGAACGATCGAAGGTAGGGTATGAACTTCGCCTACTTTCATTAAAGGTATTATCAAAACCATATGGGGAAGTGCCTGTGGTAATTCACAATAAATTAGTTGAGGCTTCCATCGATACGTTACTAAATTATCGCCCGATCACTTTACGAAATGAGAGAGAACGAGCTATTTTTAAACTGCAAGAGGGGATAGCGAATGGCTTTCGGAGATTCCTTACCGAGCAAAAATTCACAGAGATCCATAGTCCAAAGATCGTTCAGATGGGTGCTGAAGGAGGTGCAAATATATTTTCCTTGAATTATTTTGGAAAAGAAGCATATCTTGCTCAAAGCCCTCAATTTTACAAACAGATGATGGTAGGAGTGTTTGAACGGGTCTATGAAATTGCTCCTGTTTTTCGAGCAGAAAAGCATGATACCTCAAGACATTTAAATGAATATACAAGTGTTGACTTTGAAATGGGATACATCGAAAGTTTTGAAGAAATTATGCAAATGGAAACCAGCATGTTAAAAGCTACGCTAGAGTTTCTAAAGGATTCCTATCAAAAAGAGTTATCAATACTAAATATATCGCTTCCAGTTATCGAAGAAATTCCAACAATAAGGTTTAAGGAAGCAAAAGAACTTGTAGCCAAGGAATATAATCGATCCATTCGTGATATGACGGATTTTGAACCGGAAGAGGAGAAACTTCTTTGCGAGATTATAGAGAAAAGAACAGGAAGTGAATTTGTCTTTGTAACCCATTATCCAAGCAGCAAGAGACCATTTTATGCAATGGAGGACCTTAAGAATTCAGAAGAAACTTTAAGCTTTGACCTCTTATTTCGTGGTTTAGAAATAACAACAGGTGGGCAAAGAATTCATAACTTTAAGGAACAGGTTAATAAGCTAAAAAAGAGAGGAATGAATGTGGAAGATTTTAAAAGTTACTTAATGATGCACCGCTATGGAATGCCTCCACATGGAGGTTTAGGGCTTGGCTTGGAACGATTCACAAGTAAATTGTGTAATCAGAATAATGTTCGCTATGCTACATTGTTTCCAAGAGATATAAATCGCTTACAACCTTAAGATTAGAAGGTAGCTCTTCTAGATAATCTCAAATTCATACTCCCATGGAAATACCAAACTTGCAAGTAAATTTGGTATACCATAAATAAGAAAAAGCTCGTTATGTGAGCCAAGAAGAGTACTTTTATTTCATACTATTACTTGACAAAAAATTGACAAGTATTTCTTGACTTTCCGAATCCCTAGGAATAATATGGAATATAATCTTACAGAAGATGTCCCCCGCTTCTTCTTAGCAAAGCGAAAGCGGGGGCTATTAATGAAAAAGAAAAGTTCGCGATGCGCGCTTTTTCTAGTATAGCAACTTTCAAGTGGTTTTGTAAAGTAAGGAGAGGTACGATGGGGAAAATGAGAAAGGTTCCGTTAGAGCAAGTGGAACACTATAAGGTACATGGAAGAACAACCAAAGAAAGAAATCCGCTAACTTTATTTTGGACTGGTAGTGGAATTGAGGTTAATGTATCTGGTTCAGAAATTTGGGTTGAGTTATTTTCGGATTACGATTGTTTTGAACCTTGGATTCGTGTTTTAGTGAATGGAGAAGTCATAAGTAGGCAGATGGTATTAAAGGGAATGCATAAAATCTGTCTATTCCGTAACATGAATCCTGAAGTGATAAAAAATATTCAGCTTGTTAAGGAAGTCCAAGCTATGTCTGATGATGAAAAACATTGTCTTCAATTATTCTCATTTGAGTTAGACGGTGAATTTTATAAAGTTGCAGAGCGTAAATTAAAGCTTGAAGTAATCGGAGATAGTATTACATCAGGGGAAGGGGCTATTGGAGCAACATGTGAAGAGGACTGGATTTCTATGTGGTTTAGTTCTCAAGAGAATTATGCAACCCTATTAGCTAATAAAATAGATGCAGAGCTTCGGATTATATCTCAAAGCGGTTGGGGTGTAGTCTCTAGCTGGAATAATAACCCTTACGGAGCAATACCACCAATCTATGAAGAAGTTTGTGGACTACTAAAGGGAGAGAGAAATGAAGCGCTTGGAGCATATGAAAAGAATGATTTTAAAGCCTGGCAGCCAGATGTGATCGTAATCAATCTTGGTACGAACGATGGTGGCGCATTTGAACAGCCAGAATGGAGAGACGAACGAACAGGTGAAACATTTAAGGAACGAAAGAACGAGGATGGCACCTATCATGAAGAGGATTTAGAGCGTTTTGAATGGGCAGTACGAGCATTTTTAAGAAAACTACGAAGATTAAATCCGAATGCATACTTACTTTGGGTTTATGGGATCCTTGATAAACCTCTTTTACCTTCCTTGCAAAAAGCTATCAATACATATCAAGCAGAATGTGAGGACAGAAAGGTTTCTCTACTTGAGATTCCAAAGATGACAGATGAGGAGATTGGAGCAAGGAATCATCCAGGGAAAAAAGCGCATGAACGAATGGCAGCAATCCTCAGTGATGAAATTCAAAATAAAATATAGAAACATTTGAGGTAAATAGTTGTTCCAAAGACTTAGAAACTTGAAAGTCAACAAAAGTAATGTGGTTTGAAAAAATCTTAGTAGAAAGATCATAAGTAAATACATGCTGAATAAATTATTAAAATACAGTTACATTAGTATAAGTATATTATAGTTTAGTAGGAAGGAATTTGATAAGCTTATGAAGTATTTTTATGGTGATAATAAGAAAACCTCATATTTTGAAGGGTGGTATATCAAACAACAAAATGAGGAGGAAACCATTGCAATTATTCCTTCCTTTCATATTGATGAGTACGGTGCTAAGAGTGCAAATCTACAAATCATTACAAAGGAAGGGGCATATTCCTGTACTTTTTCAAGTAGTGATTTTTATGCAAGCAAAAGGCGATTCTTTGTAAAACTTGGGAAGAGCATTTTTACTGAGAGCGGAGTTAGAATAAATCTGCATACGGAAAATTTAACAGTTACGGGTCGTTTATTTTTTACTAAAAAAATACCTTCTAAAATGAAGCCTGATATCGTGTTAGGAGATTTCGTAAGTTCAAGTGAACCCGCTTTTCATCCGCTGCGATACTCTATTATGGGATATTACGATTATGTACCATTCCTTCCTTGTAAGCACGAGGTTGTTAGTATGCTTCATGGAGTCTATGGGACAATAGTGATTAATGGTAAAAGAATAGATTTTCGAGATGGTTTAGGATATATAGAGAAAGATCGTGGGCATTCGTTCCCGACCTCTTATCTATGGACTCAATGTAGTTTTAAAAAGCCATCGATAGGTAGTATAATGGCATCGGTAGCAGAATTACCATTTCTATCGACTACTTTTGTTGGTTGTATTTGTGCTATCTGGTATCAAGGTAAGGAATATCGTTTAGCGACTTACCTCGGTGGTAAATTAGTTTCTTATTCGAAAAAAGGATTTTCAATCCTTCAGGGAAAGTATTTACTTGAAGTATCGGTGATAAAGCAAGAGCCACATTCCTTGAAAGCTCCTGTGAGAGGTGCAATGAGAAGACGGATTAAAGAGAGCGTAGCATGCAAGGTTCGCTACCGTTTCTATGAAGATGAAAAGCTTTTATTCGAGGTAGTAAGTAAACAAGCAGGGTATGAACATGTCATTATGGAAGGCTAAAGCATACCGCAGATATACAAGATAAAAATAGAACTCCCTATTCTTTTTTGATCTGGATAAGATTATAATAGTATAGGGAGTTTTTAGTATGACGGTGATTGACATTCATATGAATGGATAGTAAAATCATACTTGGAAGTGGAAAAGATAGACATTATATGTAAGGCCGTGTAAACTGGAGGTGATGAAATGGGAATTTGTTTTCCAGGTACAGTAATTGAACGAGGAGAGCTTACTTC
Source organism: Lachnoclostridium sp. (assembly GCF_031997925.1). Lineage (NCBI taxonomy): Bacteria > Bacillati > Bacillota > Clostridia > Lachnospirales > Lachnospiraceae > Lachnoclostridium > Lachnoclostridium sp. The sequence continues at coordinate 4,365 of NZ_DAMADT010000002.1, forward strand.
AAGAGAATTTTTTGGTGTATTTCGTGTTACCAAAGGCTTGATGTTAGCTCAGGTCAGAGAGATTACTGGACTGGATACCACAACAATTCAAAACTGGATTAACCGGGGTTGGGTAAAAAATCCAGTGGATAAGCGTTATTCGGAGAATCAACTTGCAAGTATCCTGCTCATTCATATGTTACGTGATGTGATGAAGCTCGATCATATCGCTAAATTATTCGATTATTTAAAGAAGATTGAGTTTGGTGGTAATGAGGAGGTACTGTTAATATCAGAAGCAGAATTATATCATTATGTCTGCGATATGTTAGATAGCATTGATTATGATATTATTCTTACACCAAAGGAGTTAGAAAAAGCGATTCTCATGACACTAAGTACATATGTTGAGCCATACGAAGGCGCAAAAAGAAGGGTGGTTAATGTACTAAAGATTATATTGGTGTATTATGCGTCAGCGATTGTAAAGCACAAAGCAGATTCGATTTTCACTGATATTATGAATGAATAAGAGATAAAGATAGTTTTTCAATTAGGTTAACAAAAAGCGCATATGCGCTAGAATTGAGGTTACTATGAAAGAATGGTGGGATAGTTTAAGTCAGTTGAGCCAGGTATTTGCAACGGTAGCGATACCGGCAACTGTAGTAATGGTATTGCAGACCATTTTATTATTATTCGGAATCGGGCATGACCACGATTGTGATATCTCTGATCATGATATCTCAGATCATGATTTTGCCGGTGCGCATGATGGTTCGGACGGATTGTCGTTATTTACCATTCGAGGAATTGTAGCATTTTTTGCAATAGGCGGATGGACGGGAATCGCTGTTGATAATGCAAATGGATCAGAAGCCTTAGCAATCATTTTATCATTATTGGCAGGAAGCGCAGCTTTATTTGGAATCGCATATCTATTTAAATTTGCATTAAAACTGCAAAATAACGGAACGTTATCCCTTGAAAATGCAGTAGGAAAAACCGGAGAAGTCTATATTCCAATTCCTGCGAATCGTAAGGGTACAGGTAAAGTTATGGTAACAGTTCAGGAACGTCTTTGCGAGCTTTCTGCAATTACCTCGGAAGAAAGAGACTTAAAGACCGGGGAGTATATCCGCGTCATCGAAGCAATCGATGATCAGACAGTATTGGTTGTTAGTCACAAAAGTGATGAAACTACAAAGAATAAAGGAGGAATTTCAAAATGGATAGCTTAGTAATTTTACTCACAGTTATTGCTGTATTCTTGTTTACCTCAGTTGTGGTTATATTATCAAGATACCGCAAATGCCCTTCCGATAAGATTTTAGTTATTTATGGTAAGGTTGGTTCGAATAAGGATGGTACATATCGTAGTGCAAAGTGTATTCATGGTGGTGCAGCATTTATCATGCCAGTTATTCAATCGTATGAATATATGGATTTAACTCCGATGTCCATTCAGGTTGATTTAAAGAATGCACTATCAAAACAGAACATTCGTATTGACGTTCCATCTCGCTTTACCGTTGGTATATCAACAGAACCTGGAGTTATGCAAAATGCAGCAGAACGTTTATTAGGATTAAAACTAATAGAAATTCAGGAATTAGCAAAGGATATTATCTTTGGTCAGTTACGTCTTGTAATTGCAACTATGGAAATTGAAGAAATCAACACAGATCGTGATAAATTCCTTGCTGCGGTATCAAATAACGTAGAAAGTGAATTAAAGAAGATTGGTCTTCGTCTTATCAACGTAAACGTAACAGATATTACAGATGAGTCTGGCTACATCGCTGCGTTAGGTAAAGAAGCTGCTGCGAAAGCAATCAATGACGCTAAGATTTCTGTAGCGGAAGCAGATCGTTTGGGTGCCATCGGTGAAGCGAATGCAAAGAGAGACCAGCGTGTACATGTTTCATTAGCGGACTCTGAAGCAATCAAGGGTGAAAATGAGGCTAAGGCATCCGTTGCAGAATCGGAAGCAACCTTAAATGAAAAGAGAGCAGAAGCCTTACGTCGTTCTACAGCTGCAGAAAAGATTCAAGCAGCGAAAGCGTTACAAGAAGCATACGAAGCAGAAGAAGAGGCAGAGAAAACACGTTTTGCTCGTGAGCAGGCAGCATTAGAGGCTGATGTCATTGTTAAAACTGAAATAGCAAAGAGACAAAAGGAATTACAGGCAGAGGCAGAAGCAGAGCAAATTAGACGTAGAGCACAAGGTGAAGCAGACGCTATCTATGCTAAGATGGCAGCAGAAGCGAAAGGTATGCAGGAAATCTTAACGAAACAAGCTGCTGGTTTTGCAGAGATCGTAAAATCCGCAGGCGGTGATACAAACGATGCAGTTAAACTATTAATTGCGGATAAGTTAGAAGAAATTGTGAAGATTCAAGTGGAAGCAATTAAGAATCTTAAGATTGATAAAGTTACTGTTTGGGATGGTATGGGAGGTAAAGATGGAAGCCCTACCACAGCCAATTTTCTATCCGGGATGTTAAAGTCAGTTCCTCCAATGAATGAAATGTTTAAGATGGCAGGAATGGAATTACCAACTTACTTGGGTAAGGATTTAGAAAATTTGAATGCTAATGCGACGGAACATACCGTTACAGTAGAAGAAACGGAGAAGTAGTAAGTACATAATTTGCATGCGTTAAATCATGCACGTGGAAGTTTGATGAAAATAAAGTGGAAAGTACATACAAGATAGCTCATTAAAAGTCAGTTGTATCCTTTCTTATTTTTAGATATAATGAAATAAGATAATAAAAGGCGCTTTTTGCACCGTAAAATTAATTATGAAAATATCTCTAGGTTTTCGTAAAAACTGATTATAAAAAAATTTAGATTTTCATAATACTGTATGAACTATTAAGGATACATAATTTAGGAGGAATGGTATGGGTATGGAACACTTTAAGGATGCGATTCTTATGGGAAAAACGACACTTGGAATTGAACTTGGTTCTACTAGAATAAAAGCTGTTTTAGTGAATGAAGAAAATGAACCAATTGCGTCAGGAAGCCATGATTGGGAAAATCAATATATTGATAATGTATGGACCTATCATCTGGATGATATCTGGAGAGGCGTTCAGGATAGTTATGGACAGATGGTAAGCGATGTTGAGAATAAGTATGGTGTGGAACTTACAACAATTGGAGCAATTGGTTTTAGTGGTATGATGCATGGTTATATGGCTTTTGATGAAAGTGAAGAGTTACTTGTACCATTTCGTACCTGGAGAAATACTATAACAGGACCAGCATCCGAACAGTTGACCAAAGTATTTCAGTATCAAATACCACAACGTTGGAGTATTGCCCATCTATATCAGGCTATCTTAAATAAGGAATCTCATGTGAAGAACATTAGTTTCCTAACAACATTAGCAGGATATATTCACTGGAAGCTAACAGGTAAAAAAGTGTTAGGAGTCGGAGAAGCATCTGGAATGTTTCCGATAGATATAAAAACTAAGGATTTTAATAAAGTAATGTTAGCTCAGTTTAATGAACTAATTGTCTCTAATGAATATACTTGGAAAATAGAAGATATTTTACCGAAAGTACTAGTTGCAGGAGATTTTGCAGGAGTATTATCGGAAGAAGGAGCAAAACTTCTTGATGTTTCAGGAAAATTAAAAGCAGGAATTCCTCTTTGTCCACCGGAAGGTGATGCTGGAACGGGTATGGTAGCGACCAATAGTGTTGCGAGAAGAACTGGTAATGTATCCGCTGGTACATCCGTATTTGCAATGGCAGTACTAGAAAAAGAGCTTTCAAAAGTTTACGAAGAAATTGACCTTGTGACAACACCAAGCGGAGATCTTGTTGCAATGGTGCACTGCAATAACTGTACTTCTGATTTGAATGCTTGGGTTTCTATCTTCAAAGAATTTGCTGTGGCAATGGGCATGGAAGCTGATATGTCAAAGATATTCTCTACGTTATATAATAAGGCATTAGAAGGCGATGCAGAGTGTGGAGGATTACTCGCATACAATTATTTTTCTGGAGAACATATTACGCATTTTGAAGAAGGTCGTCCGTTGTTTGTAAGGACACCGGAGAGTAAGTTTAACCTTGCAAACTTTATGAGAGTTCATCTATTTACAGCACTTGGTGCTTTAAAGATAGGTCTTGATATCCTGTTAAAACAAGAGCAGGTACAGTTGGATGAGATTTTTGGCCATGGTGGATTATTTAAAACAAAAGATGTTGGTCAAAAGATTATGGCTGGGGCAATTAATGTACCTGTGTCTGTTATGGAGACTGCTGGAGAAGGCGGAGCGTGGGGAATTGCAATTTTGGCTTCTTATATGATTCATAAGGAGGAAGGTCAGTCCTTAGATGAGTATCTTTTGAAAAATGTATTCCAAGGAAAAACAGGTAGCAGGATGCAGCCAGATCCGAAGGATGTAGAAGGTTTTGAGCAGTTTATCAAACGATACACCAAAGGACTTGAAATTGAACGAAAAGCAGTAGAGATATTATAGTTATTCATGAAAGTTCATATATATTGAATGGTTATTCGCTTCAGTTCAAGAGATAAATTTATAGCTGGTATTGAAATACATCTTTAGATATAGTAAAGCCATGGGATAAAAGAAACAGTCCCATGGCTTTTACTTATTCATAAATTGATAATCCAAAACTGATGCGAGATTGAGGGAATCACCCTTATACCATACAAGCAGTATATTCTGCAAAAACGGACGTAGCTATTAGAAGATACGTCCTTATTTTTCTCCTTGCTCATTATTATAATGTATATAGGACGATAATAGTCCACTGTATCCAAGAGATTCATACAAGGTAAAGGGGGTTACATATTGACAACTTATTATCTAGCAGTAGACATTGGAGCATCTAGTGGAAGACATATCTTAGGATGGCTTGCAGATGGAAAAATTGTATTAGAAGAAGTACATCGTTTTTCCAATGAGTTATCAAAAAAAGATGGTGAATTGTGCTGGGATGTACCATATTTGTTTGATGAGATTAAAAAAGGTCTTAAAAAGTGTAAAGAGATTGGGAAAATTCCAAGTTTCATGGGAATTGACACCTGGGGTGTAGATTTTGTTTTATTGGATGAAAAAGATCAGATTCTTGGAAATACCGTAGGGTATCGAGATGATCGTACCAAAGGGATAGAGGAATTCGTATATCAAGTAATTAGTGATAAGGACTTATATGCGAGAACTGGTATTCAAAAGCAGCCATTTAACTCAATATATCAATTGATGGCATTAAAGCAGCTATATCCGGAATATTTAGAGAGAGGCAAAGATTTTTTATTAATACCAGACTACTTTAACTTCTTGCTAACCGGTAAAAAAGCGGTGGAGTATACAAATGCAACAACAACACAATTGGTAAATCCAAATACAAAACAGTGGGATTATGAATTGATTTCTAGTCTCGGTTATCCAACGGAAATCTTCAAGGAGTTACGAACTGCAGGAGACGTACTTGGCCCAGTAACCGAGGAGATAAGGAAAGAAATAGGATTTGATTTAACAGTTATGCTTCCGGCAACACATGATACAGGCTCCGCAGTATTATCGGTACCAAGCAACGAAGAACAAACGTTATACATAAGTTCAGGTACCTGGTCTCTCATGGGGATTGAACAAAGAAAGGCAGATTGCTCAGAAGAAAGTCGTCTAGCAAACTTAACAAACGAGGGTGGATTTGATTATCGCTTCCGTTACTTAAAAAATATTATGGGACTTTGGATGATTCAATCTGTGAAGAAGGAATATCATGATGAATACTCCTTTGCAAAACTTTGTGAAATGGCTGGTGAATGCAATGATTTTCCATCCCGTGTCGATGTCAATGATGATAGTTTCCTTGCTCCGGATAGTATGATCCAGTCAATTAAAACGTATTGTGAAGTAACCAATCAAAAAGTTCCTCAAACACCAGGAGAAATTGCTACCGTTATCTATCAAAGCTTGGCAGAATGTTATGGTAGGACGATAGAAGAACTTGAGAAACTATCGCAGTATCAATATGACAGTATTCATATCGTAGGTGGTGGTTGTAATGCTCAGTATCTAAACGAATTAACAGCAAAAGCTACTGGGAAAACAGTATACGCAGGTCCTACAGAAGCAACAGCGATAGGAAATATATTAGCACAGATGATTGGTACGAAGGTATTCGATTCCGTATCATTGGCAAGAGAAGCAGTATTTAAATCCTTTGAAATTAAGAAATTTGAAGCTTAAGTAAGAGCAGAAATGAGGGAAAATATGATAAAAGAAAGATATGAAATGTCAAAACAGATTTATGGTAAGCTTGGTGTTGACACCGACAAGGCATTAGAAACGCTAAAGGGAATTTCAATTTCGATGCACTGCTGGCAGGGAGATGATGTAACGGGATTTGATAACGATGGACCTTTATCCGGTGGAATCCAGGCAACAGGAAGTTATCCTGGAAAGGCAAGAACACCAGAAGAGTTAATGGCGGATATCGATATGGTATTATCCTTGGTACCTGGAAAACATAAAATTAACCTACATGCTAATTATGCAATATTTGAAAAAGGTGAGTTTGCTGACCGTGATAAGTTAGAGCCAAAACACTTTGCAAAATGGGTAGAGTTTGCGAAGAAGAGAGGGCTTGGTTTAGATTTTAATCCAACTTTCTTCTCCCATCCAAAGGCAGGACAATTTACTCTTTCCTCTCCAGATGAGGAAATCCGTAAGTTCTGGATTGACCATGGAAAAGCTTGTGTTCGCATCTCTGAGTATTTTGCAACGGAATTAGGTCAGCCATGTGTTATGAATATCTGGATTCCAGATGGATATAAGGATATTCCAGCGGATCGCCTTTCTCCAAGAGCACGCTTTAAAGATTCTCTCGATCAGATTCTTAGCATTGATTATGATAGGAATAAGGTTATCGTTGCTCTAGAATCTAAGGTATTTGGTATAGGTGTAGAGTCTTACACTGTAGGTTCTAGTGAATTCTGCATTAACTATGCTGCAAAGAATGGAATCTTAAGTCTTATGGATAATGGACATTACCATCCGACAGAGGTGGTATCTGATAAGATTTCTTCAATGTTATTATTTGCAGATAAAATCGCACTTCATGTAACAAGACCAGTTCGTTGGGATAGTGACCATGTTGTCTTATTTGATGATGAAACGAGAGAAATTGCAAAAGAAGTAATCAGAAATGATGCACTTGACCGTGTTATTTTAGCACTTGACTTCTTTGATGCAAGCATTAACCGTGTTGCAGCATGGACAATTGGTATGAGAAATTTACAAAAATCCTTATTATATGCATTATTAACACCAAACGATAAGTTAAAGAAACTTCAGAACGAAGGAAAATTTACAGAATTATTAATGCAACAAGAAGAGTTAAAATCTTATCCATTCGGTGATATTTGGGATTATTTCTGTGAAGTAAATAATGTACCTGTAAAAGAAGAGTGGTACGCAACGGTTTCTCTATACGAAGAAGAAGTTTTATTAAAGAGACAGTAGAGTACTAATTTTTTATAATATTTTGTAACATTACCATATCTGCGGACGGATGTGGTAAGCAGCGGGGGTTATACACGCCTCAATCCGCGTGAGAATTCATCTCACCACCTACGCGTTGAAACGCTTTGAGGGGGAATGTTCTTCTCAATTATTGATAAAAAATTGGGCTGGTGCATAAGTACCAGCCTAATTATTCATGACAAGGAAAAGTTCGTGAAGTACTTTTTTTGTATTATAATGTTAGATGGACAAAATTATCTATGTTAACTATAATAAGGGTATGTAATGCTCAATATAAGAAATTAGTTTATATCTTGTATCTAAGTTCCGGGTTAACTTTTCAATGGTAAGAGATATGTTTTGGATTAACAATTTGGAGTGTCTTGAAAGTAAAACAATGAGAAGCGTAGAAATGAGGTTATAGATGAACCAAGAATTGATTCAAATTCTTTCTCAGATTACGGAAGAAGAAAAACGTATTTTAAACGTAAAGAAGGAAGTAGAAAAAGAGCGCTACACCTCAAGCAAAGATTTTGTCATTCAAAAAAATAAGATGTTAGAAGAAGAGCAGTTGATTACAATACGTCCGCATACTCGTTTTATCGATTTTCCAAAACACAAACACGATTATATTGAAGTAGTTTATGTCTGTAAGGGATCTTTAACTCACATTATTAACGATGTGCCAGTGGTACTTGAGGAAGGGGACTTATTATTTCTTAATCAGCATACTTATCATGCAATTAAGGAGGCTGGGAAAGAGGATATTGCAATAAATTTAATCATCTTACCGCGTTTTTTTGATGTGAGTTTTACGATGATTCAAAAGGGCAATGTATTAGCAGACTTTTTAGTAGGTATCTTAAGAAATGCCTCTCATAAAGAACAATATCTACATTTTAAAGTAAAGGGAATTCTTGAAATAGAAAATCTATTAGAAAACCTGGTGTATTCCTTGGTTCATGATGCCTCAGATAACGACATGATTAATCAACGTGTGATGGGACTTTTGTTTTTGTATCTGGTAAAATACTCGGATTCATTGAAAGCAGGATCTCCCAATAGTTATGAGGATGTTATTGCTAAGGCTGCTGTCAATTATATTGATATAAATTATAAAACAGCAAGCTTAACGGAATTAGCAGAGAAACTATGTTTATCGTTATCATCCTTAAGTAGATTAGTAGCCAATAAAACTGGAAAATCATTCAGAGAGCTGTTGCAGGAGAAGCGATTTGAAATTGCCATGTCACTTCTGGCAGAAACTAATCTGTCAATAACTGATATTGTAGTAGCGGTAGGATATGAGAATAATAGTTTCTTTCATCGTAAATTTAGAGAACGATATCATATGTCACCAAAGGAATACCGAGAAAAAAATAGGAGGACTTAGTAATGGTACGGAAAGCATTTAAAATGCAATTATTTGAAGGACAAGCGAAGGAATATGAAAAACGTCACAATGAATTATGGCCTGAAATGAAAGAAATGATTCATGAGTATGGCGGAAGCAATTATACTATATTTTTAGATGAAGAGACCAATGTGCTATATGGTTACATAGAATTAGAGAACGAAGAAAAGTGGGATAAAGCTGCTGAGACTGAAATCTGTAAGAAATGGTGGGCTTTTATGGCTGACATAATGGAAACAAATCCAGATAATAGTCCGGTAAGTGTTTCACTAAAAAATGTATTTCATCTTGATTAAGAAATAAAGGAAGCAGAGGGAGTGAGATAAATTCCTCTGCTTTTTTAGCATATCGTTCAATATTTAGCAAAAACTTTGCTCTTTTGTCGAATTGACGTTCCATACCCAGTAGTTTACAATGTTCATAAGAATAGAAGTTATGAACTTCTAAAAGATTTGAAACGAGGAACAGTAATTGAATAAAGAACAAATTTTAAAAAAGTATTATGGTTATGATTCCTTTCGAGATGGACAGGAGGAGTTGATAAATAGTATCTTAGCAGGTAAGGATACGTTTGGTATTATGCCAACGGGAGCAGGGAAATCAGTGTGCTTTCAGGTTCCAGCTCTTATGCTTTCTGGAATAACACTAGTCGTATCACCTTTAATTTCTTTAATGAAGGATCAAGTAGGTACATTGAATCAAATGGGAGTCCATGCGGCTTACTTAAACAGCTCTTTAACTGCTAATCAATATCGACTTGCGTTATCCTATGCAAAAGAAGGACGATATAAAATTATTTATGTGGCGCCTGAGAGACTATTAACGGAGGAGTTTCTTGAATTTGCGAGAGATGTTGATATTTCAATGTTAAGTATTGATGAGGTACATTGTGTATCTCAGTGGGGACAAGATTTCAGGCCAAGTTATTTAAAAATCATTGATTTTATAAATCAGTTACCAGTACGTCCAATTGTTAGTGCATTTACCGCAACTGCTACGATAGAAGTGAAAGAGGATGTAATCCGATTACTTGGATTACAGCGTGCTACGGTAGTTACGACTGGATTTGACCGTAAGAACTTATATTTTGCAGTCAAGAGTCCTAAAGATAAATATGCTGAGCTGGTTTCCTATCTGAAGGAACATAAAAATATGAGCGGTGTCATTTATTGTGCCACGAGAAAAGCCGTGGAGGAGGTAGTGCAGCGTTTAGAAATTGAAGGATATCCAGTAACTAGATACCATGCGGGATTAAGTGATGCCGAAAGGCATCAAAATCAGGATGATTTTATCTATGATGTGAAACCAATCATGGTGGCAACGAATGCATTTGGGATGGGAATAGATAAATCGAATGTAAGGTTTGTCATTCATTATAACATGCCAAAAAACATAGAAAGTTATTATCAAGAGGCTGGACGCGCTGGAAGAGATGGGGAGCGTGCAGAATGCATTTTGCTATATGGTGGACAAGATGTAATAACCAATCAGTTATTTATTGAAAACAATCGCGAGAATGAAGAATTAACTGGTGAAATGCTAGAGGCGGTAAAGATAAGAGATCGAGAACGCTTAAAGAAAATGACATTCTATTGCTTTACGAATGACTGTCTGCGTCATTATATCTTAGAATATTTTGGCGAGGTAGCAGAGCCAACTTGTGATGATTGTTCCAATTGCTTAACTGAATTTGAGACTATTGATATTACCGAAATCAGTATCAAATTAATACAGTGTGTGTTAGAAACAAAGCAACGGTTCGGTTTGATGACGATTGTTGATACAGTACATGGAAGTAAATCTGCTAAAATAAAGCAGTTTCGTCTTGACGATTATGCATGCCATAATTCATTGGCAGATATAACGATACCAAGATTACGGCAGATCATGAATCATCTTGTACTAAGCGGTTATTTAATGCTTACGAATTCGGAATATTCCATCTTAAAAGTAACAGATAAAGCAAAAGAATTATTAGAACATAGAGATACGATTGAACTAAAGGTTTCTAAGGAGCGAGACAAGAAGGAGAAAAACACCGAAACACGAAGTAAGAAAAAGGCTGTGTATTCACTGGATACGAATGATGAACTATTTGAAGAACTTCGCATTTTACGTCTGTCCATCGCTAGAAAAGAAAAAGTTCCACCTTATATAATCTTTGGAGATAAAACATTACTCCAGATGAGTCAGTCTTTACCAACTAGTAAAGAAGAAATGCTTCAAATTACTGGAGTTGGTGAAGTAAAGTATGAAAAATATGGTGCTCAATTTGAAGATGAGATCCGTAGGTTTCAAAGTAATAAGGAAGATAATCAATAGTTAGACAGGTGGGCTGTTATGCCCACCTGTTTCGTATTACTAGGCAATAAGAAAGACTATGTAATGCCTCCTATTGATTTGTTTATCAGACTGGCGCTGGGAGGTTTTTCTTTTATTATAAAAGAAAATGCTAGAGTACGTTTTTTTTCGTACACCCCAACGATTATAGAACCTATATATCAATTAGGAAAATTTTAAAGTTCTAACATTTAGTATGTTTTCAGAGTAAAATATCAAAATTACACTAAATTTTATTCAAAAATGACAATAATATATCAAAATCGTAACGTAATGATAAGATATAAAGTATATATATAGATGTTATAATTAGGACAAAGAATATTGCATTAATTGTGCATATATGCTATAATCGAAACTAAATTCACTGGAATAAATTGGAAAAACAAAACTTAATTAGTAATGTTCGATGCCATTTTTATTACAAAAAATCTACTTATTGTGATCTATGATGCAAGATGTAGACAATTATAATACAGCAGATAAGTTGATTATAAGTAATAAAAATGTCATCATTCAAAAAAGGATGTGACGTTAGAAATCACGTCTTTTTTTCTTGTTAAGCAATCCTTTTTATAATATTGGATGATTTGGGGAAACGGCCGGAAAAGATTTCTCTTAGAAGTATTGGAGATATTTAACAGATATAAATATTCCTCTGTTTTTAAGTAAAATTGTAAAAGTGTTTCATATGATTTTACCGCGAGCGGGGAGGAAATTTATATAAACGTAGTAAGATAATATAATTAAGGAGGAAAGTAATGAAAAAAAATGCAAAACGGTATTTGGCAGTGCTATTGAGTATCATAATGGTATTCTCAATAAATCCTGTCAAAAGTTATGCAAATGAGGCTGTTAGCACTTTTGTAAAAATAAATAGTGCAGCAGAACTTACTACAGATAAGTATGTAATGGTTGTAAATACCGGCTATGCAGTAGGTGCACTCAATAATGGGTGGCTTGGATCTATTGCTGTTAGCGCTACGGATAACAAGGTGACTAATCCAGAAAGTTCCTTGGTATGGGACATTTCTGTTTCAGGGACAAGTGCTACTTTATCTGATGCAAACGGAAAAAAGGTTAAGCCATCTGGTGGTAACAATAATGGAATAGCTGAGGGAGGCTATGCATGGGCGTTTGAATTTAATAACGGGACCTTTACATTTAAGGGAACCGGAGCCGATACCGTGGTTTTAGCTAGTAATAAAGGCTCTTCTAACATGTTTAGGGCTTATAAAAATGATACGGTAACAAATAATCCAGCAAGTTATCCTTCTAATTTTACTCTGTACAAGTTAGATAGCGGTAATCCGTCAGGACCTGAAAAAACAGCAACACCCCAAGCAAGTATGCCGTCTGGAGCAGTTGTTGTTTCAGGAAGTGCTATTACACTATCCTGTGTAACACCGGGTTCGAGCATCCAGTATCGTGCTACGACTGTTTCACCTTCTGCGATTTGGGTGAATTATACAGATCCTATCATAATCAATAGTGATACAACAATTGAGGCAAAAGCAACTGCACCGGATTATGAAGAAAGTGATATAGCTGTATTTCATTATGTACTTTCTGGGGATCCAGTAGACCCAGAATTATTCGATCCGATTCCTGTAATTCCGGATGGTGCAATATCGATATTAGAGGCCAGTCAATTAAGCAGCGGTCAAGTTACTGTAGTGGGACAGCTTGTTTACCGATACGGCAACTATGACACGGTAAATACTGCGATTTTGGAAGATGTCATTGATGGACAAATTTATGCATTGCAGATATATAATACTCTATCTGAGTTCCAGATTGGTGATGTTTTAAAACTAACAGGAACAATGGGAGCATATGGGGGAGTCCCTCAGTTAATGAGCCCTTCAAAAATAGAAGTCCTCACACCGGCAGCAAATACACAGCTGATTTCTGCACAGAAATACACTTCATTTAATGAATTGATGGCTGATAAGGCTTCCTTGCTAGCGGAATGGGTGTTAATTAAGGGTGTTACACTTGGTACCTATAGCAGCACTGCAAGCACAAAAGTTACGGACAGCTATGGAGGCAGCATGGATATATACCGTGCAGCAACCTATCCAAGCGGAGTAACAGCCGGCGAAAAGGTTGATTTGTATGCATGTGTATCCAAATATAATACGACTGATCAGCTTCGTGTCGGTTCCACCGCTGATTATGTAGTAACAAATGATACGAAAGCTCCAACAATAACAATGCCTACTTTTGAGAATGCGGAGTTTGGAATAGATTATAATATATCAATAACAATTACAGATAATGTAGCAGTATCCGAAGCAGATTTAACCTATACAGTGAATCAGGTATCTACTAAGGTGGCATTGGTACAGAGTACTTCGGATAACACGAAATGGGAAGTAACTATTCCTGGAAGCACATTTACAAAAGACGTTTCCAGCTTTACCATTCTCGTAACTGCCAGAGACAAGGCAGGCAATGAGGCAACAAGCGGTGTAATAACGATTTCTGTAGCTGATGAACCTCAGGTTACGAAAGTTACACCTAACCGTAATGAATATACAGGGGATGAAAAGAGACCACTTATTAGCATAACCGCAACGAATCTTGGAACAGCTCCAACCGCAAAGCTTACACTAAAGACAGGAGAGACGGTTATATTAGAAGCTGCCACCATGAGTTATTCTGGCGGAACCTTTTCCTATAAGCCATCTAAGGATATGGCTGATGCATCTTATACAGCATCCGTAGTGATTACCCGTGCAGATGGAAAAGCTATAACCTATGAGTGGCCGTTTACCGTAGGTACACCGAATTATAAGTTATACTTTGGACAATTGCATAGTCATACAACTTATTCGGATGGCTCTGGTTCTTTAGATGAAGCACTTAATTATATTAGTAAAATTAGCAAGGGTGATAATATTGACTTTGTTGCATTTACAGATCACTCTAACTATTTTGATAAATCGGGTGCTGCTAACCCAGAAGCTTCACTTTTTAATAAGAGCTTAATGACGGCAGAAAGCCAAAAAATATGGAATGAATATAAAGGTAAAATTGCCAATTTTAATTCAACAAACAAAGGAGTGATTGCTCTCGGTGGTTATGAAATGACTTGGTCTGGTGGACCGGGACATATGAACACCTGGAACACAGAAGGCATTGTTAGCCGTAATAACGCAACCTTAAACAGCAAAACTAATGATGCTGGAATGAAAGCTTATTATGCTTTATTAAGCAAACCGGAAGGTGTTAATAGCGTCAGCCAGTTTAATCACCCAGGTAAAACCTTTGGTACCTTTAGTGATTTTGCTTACTGGGATCCTGCCATTGATTCCCGCATTACTTTGCTTGAAGTTGGTAATGGAGAAGGGGCAATCGGTAGCGGCGGATATTTCCCTTCCTATAGTTATTACACCATGGCATTGGATAAAGGATGGCATGTAGCTCCTACAAATAATCAGGATAATCATAAGGGTAAATGGGGAAATGCAAACGATGCACGTAATGTTATTATTACCGGCGACTTTACGGAACAGGGTATTTATGATGCATTAAAGGCGCGTAAGATATATGCTACGGAAGATAAGAATTTAGAGATTACCTATACTTTAAATGGTGAATTAATGGGAAGCATCATAAATGAAGTACCTAAGAGTCTTGACTTAAAGGTAATATTAAATGATGCGAATGATGTAATTCAAACAGCAGAGGTAATTGCAAACAGCGGACGTATTATCCATACCTGGGATGTAAATGCTCAGAGTAAGGAACTTAGCGTAACGCTTAAGCCAGACTATAGCTACTATTATATCAGAGTAAGAGAAAAGGATGGAGACATTGCAGTAACGGCACCAGTATGGGTTGGCAGTACAAAACTGCTTGGAATTTCTAATGTAGAAAGTAGCACCAATACACCTGTTACCGGAGAAAAAATGACGGTTAAAACAACCTTGTTTAACAATGAATCTGCAGATGCAACCATTAAATCTTTGACATATAAGTTGGATGGAACTGATATTGCTCATAAAACGAATGCAGGTATAGTTGCAAAAGGAACGACTGTTGTAGATAATTTTGATTTCACACCTGAGAGGGCCAAAATGCAAACCATAACCGTTGAGGCTGTTCTGACAGTTGGTGGTCTTGACTATGCATTTACAAAGGATCTTAGTTTAGATATTAGAGATGCGAATAAACTGGTTTACATAGGAATTGACGGAAGTCACTACAATGAATATGTGGCTGGAAATTACAAAGATAACATGGGTAACTTCAGCTTGCTTGCAGCACAAAGCAATGTAAGGTGCGTTATTCTGAATACAAGTGACGAATTAATAGCGGCAGCTAAAAATGCAAATGGTAAATATAAGATGCTTATATTAACAGCACCAAGTCGCCGTAATGGTACTGCGTTAAGAGAACCATATGCTACATATTCAGATAAAGAAATAGAAGCAATTAAAGGCTTCTCAGAAGCAGGCGGAAGTTTAATACTCTGCGGATGGTCAGATTTATACGAAAATTACAAACAATTCCCAGCACAAGATCATATGGCAGCACAACAGAATAAGTTACTAAAAGCAATTGGAGCGTCTTTACGTATCAGTGATGACGGTGCTTATGATGATGTATTAAATGCAGGCGGAAGTGAAGCAAATAAAGCAAGACTGTACTTATCTACTTACAATTGGAATAATCCATTTATAAAAGGTATTGTATACGATGCGGCGAATCCAAATGATAATAAGTACACACAACTCTTCAGTCAGTATGGTGGCAGTACGATTTATACGGTAGATATGAATGGAAAACCTACTTCTACATTACCGACTAATGTATCACCTATTGTATACGGACATAGTTCTACCTACTCAAAGGATTGTGATAATGACAGTCTTGGCGGAAGTGCTATTCCAAAATATGAGTATGCCAAAGATGATAATCGTCTGATGGTACTTGCCAGCGAGATTGTTACACATACTAATGGAACTAAGTCACTGGTAATTGTAGACGGTGCAGCATTTATGAGTAACTTTGAAATTCAGGCTACAATTTCAGATACCAACGCAGAATTAAATTACTCAAACTATACAATTTTACAGAATATAATCAAGTATGTAAATCCGACACAGCTTGATAAGATAGTGGATATACAAAGAGAGACTGAAGAAGGTGTTAAATTTACGGTAGAAGGTATCGTAACCTCCAATGCTTCCGGATATGATAAGGCTACAGCATTTTTTGACTGTATCTATCTACAAGATGAAACAGCCGGTGTTAATGCATTCCCAGTTGCAGGAGACTTTAAAGTTGGTCAGAAGGTTCGTATTACGGGAACAACTTCTTCTTATCAGGGCGAAAGACAGTTAAATGTTAGCAGTATATCTTTGGTAGATAGTAATATTACAAAAGTAGAACCGAAAGAAGTAACTGCAAAGGAGATTAATGACAGAACATACCTTGGAAGCTTTGTAAAGATTTCAGGAAAGGTTACAAAGATTGAACTTGCAAACGGAGCTGTACAAACGATTCTTGTTCAGGATAACGAAGGAAATATTGCTCGTATCTTTATTGACGGTTATATTACAACCGACAAGGAAATTAAGGATTTAGCAGTTGGAAGTTTGATTACAGCGGTTGGTCTGTCCTCTTATGATAATACCTTTGATGGTCTTGCAGCGCGTATTCGTATTAGAGACCGTGGGGATATTGTATGTAAGCGTGATGAAACACCAACACCAACGCCAACAGAAACACCAACACCAACGCCAACAGAAACACCAACGCCAACACCAACAGAAGCACCAACGCCAACGCCAACAGAAACACCAACTCCAACACCAACGGAAACACCAACGCCGACACCAACGGAAACACCAACGCCAACAACAACACCAACAGAAACACCAACAGAAACACCAACAGAAATACCAACGCCGACACCAACACTAACACCTGAGGGTGAAACTGTAATAAAGGTTGATAAAGCAGAAGTTACCATTGTGGGTGGAAAAGCAATTGTAAAAATAAAAATCAGTGAAGAAGTCCTAAAAGATGCAGTAATAGACGGTAATAAGAGCATTATAATTTTATTAGGTAAAGAAGTATTAAAGGATATTTTAAAGGATAGTCAGATTAAAAAAGGTATAGTAATCGATTTGTTCATTCCTACTGTTAAAGATGCAACTGTGAATAATATTATATTAAGTAGAGATGCATTGTTATTAGCAAAGAAATCTGGACAGAAGCTTACTATCAATGTAGTAATTGGAAAGGGTTACACAGTTGATATTCCTGTATCTGAATTGAAGAAAGTTACGTATGTTTCAAAAGATATGAATATAGCGGTTACTTTGAAAAAAGATACGAAAGTAGCTGCAAAATCTGTAGGAGTACTTTCTGTAGGAACAGACGGTAATTTAACAGCAGGTATGGTAGTTACAGTGCCTGTAAAAGGTACACTTTCCTTATCAGCAGGGGATAAGGTATATATTTACCATAAGAATGCTAAGACCGGTGCATTAGAAGAAATGCCAAACAATCCATTAATTGTAGCAGCAGATGGTACCATAAAACTTTCTACCCTAAGCGGAGGAGATTTTGTTATTTGCACAGAGAAGGTAAAGGATGCAGTTACATTAGTAGACAGGGTAATAGTATCCGTTGAATCTACCGTTGCAAAAGGTAAAAAAATCAATGTAAAGGTAACTCTTCCGCAGGAATTAGCACGGGTTGCTGCATTTACAAAAGGTGATCCGGTTGGTCAGGAAGAAGTAAAGGTAACATATCAAGTAAGTGATAAGGCTATTGCAACTGTATCCAGTAATGGAACCATTACTGCTAAGAAGAAAGGAATTGTTACGTTAACGGTTGTAGTCACTTTAGAGAATGGTCAAAAGAAAAACTTTAGCAAAACAATCAAAGTAAACTAGTAGATTGCAAACAGGTATAAGGCTTAATTAATGAAGGGCTACCACACTAATTTAGTGTGGTATTCCTTTGTTAGGTATTTACTTTAGTAAACAGAGAGGAATACGGTATGAAAAAGAACCTTAAGGTGAGAATTTTAACTGCAGTGATGATGCTGTTAGTATTTATAGGCGCAGCTTTAATTTTAAACCGTCCGGATCCGGATGCTGCGCTATCTTCTGCTCAAAAACGAACGTTTGCGGTTGCAAAGGTCACAGATATATTAAGGGATGCAACACCAGACACTTGGACAGAAGGAAGACGTATTGGAGAACAGCAATTGGAAGTAACGGTTCTTACGGGTAAACATAAGGGAGCTGTACTGGAAGCGATTAACTATTTAAATGCATATTATAATGTGGACGCAAAATTGGGGACCCGGGTTATTGTACGACTGGACTATAATGATACAGGAGATCTGTATGTAGTGTCTATTCCAAATTATGATCGAAGTAGCGTATTGATTATAGCTATGATTGCTTTTGCTATACTCATGATGTTGGTAGGCGGAAAGCAGGGAGCACGAGCATTGCTTGGACTGATGTTTACTTTGCTGAGTCTTTGGTATATTTTGATTCCTCTAGTTCTAAAAGGAGCTTCTCCGATTTTCGCTACTATATTGATTGCTGCATATACCAGTGCAGGTGCATTACTGATGCTGACAGGATATACAAAGAAGACATTTTGTGCACTCTTAGGATGTGTCGGAGGGGTTATAGCAGCTGGAATTTTTGCGTGGATTATAACAACTTTGACACCGATGAACGGATTTAATATGTCAGAGGCAGAGGAACTAGTAATACGGGCTTCGGACTCGCCATTGAAAATCAGCGGTTTGCTGATTAGTGGTATTCTTCTTTCATCACTTGGGGCATTGATGGATACCTCCATGTCCATTGTATCTGCACTGCATGAGGTTTATGAGCAAAATCCGTCCATATCCAAAAAGCAGATATTTCGTTCTGGAATGAATATCGGACGAGATGCCATGGGAACAATGGCAAATACATTGATACTTGCATTTGTCGGATCGGCGTTTAACTTATTGATTTTATTCCAGGTATATGATTATCCGATGATTCAAATATTAAATAGTGATATGATGGCAATTGAAATTATGCAGGGAATCGCAGGATCGGTAGGTATTATTGTAACCACACCACTAGTGTCTACTCTATGTGCTGCAATATTTCGATTAAAGGGAGATAAAATATTATCGCGTTAAATTTGAACGATGGAAGGTTGTGTAGGATTCACGATGATACATTGATATTATCCAATCTCAGCATTGCCTTTATTTGCACCTCCTAGTGATTTGGTTGTCTGACTGGCACTGGGAGGTTTTTCTTATTATAAAACAAAAATGCTGAGGTAGTGAAACGTTTTTCACATACCTCAACATCTATTATAGAACCATTAGTATATTAAGCCTGATAATCAATATTTGTTTTTTCTGTCATACAAAGTCCGACATGACATACTGCATCTACACCATATATATTGAGGCATTAATTCTGCTGCAATCTTCTCTAATGAAAAATATGGGGATCAGAATTCTAAAGAAATCATGGGTGTTAAATCCTTAATGTATTATAAATGATTTTAAAAGATATATCCAATTTTTAATTTATATCATAGATAAGAACTGAGGTGAAAGGATTGATACAAATGGTAGAAAAATTAAAATAGATACTACAGTTTATGAGAATATTTCAAAAACTGTAGTATCTATTTTTTTCCTATTAATTTTTCATTTTATTAGATTATTACTAAATTATTATCTATTGTAATAAATTATGTGTACGTATAATTTTGAGATAGGATAATTAATGATTATTAATCTCCACGTGTAAAGGAATAGTAAACAATTACTTGTTTATTACCACAAGGGCAGGTACAACCTAGGGATACTGTATCTTCATGTTTGAAGCAAACATGATAAAGATGAGCAAACGTGTTTACCAAGAATAAGAAAAAAGCTAACTCTTCTTCAAATTCACGTGTGGAGCAGTAAATGAAAACCTTAGCAAACCAAGCTTTACAAGTTCCTTCAGGAATACACCAATTAATACCATAGTTTTTCTCGAGAATTTGTTTCGTTTCTTCATCTGATTTTCCTTCAATTTGTCGTAATAAATCCTTTTTATTTAACATAATACCATCTCCTTTCTCATAATATACTATTCAAAATAATTATACTTGACACTAAAATATAACAAATTTCTACATAAGATTATCTTTTTCTACAATCCCATAAGGAATAAATGGACTTATTAGCCTTTGTCATCAACAAAACCAAATCATTTAAAAGAGAATAGAAATACACCTAAAAGTAAGTTTTACTATTTTATTTCCTACAAATGGTTTAAAATATCTAATAATCCGTTAAAGTAATTCTAACGAGATATGATGTTTGAAGTAGTTGTAGCAGGTGAATCCTTAGAGTTAGATAGGAGATTAGTGTATGGAGTGCTTCACGAGCAGAGATTGGGAAATTACATAGTTGCCTCCAATGTAAGAGGTATGAATGAGCAGAATTGGGTTTGTTTGATAATACAGTAAGTTTTCTAATTATGTTAAGTCGTTTGAATGCTAAAGTACGCAGAAAGGGTAGTAAGAATGAATTCATTTTTTATAGTACTTGGAATCTTTTTATTTGGAGTAATATTAGCTTTATTCATTCAAGAATATTTCTTTAAAAAAAGTCGTAGGCAAAACATACAAAAGAGATTTGGCACGATACCGCCAGAGCGTAATTATGATTATGAAGGAATAGCATCTTACTGGGAAGAGATTAAAAATCAGATTCCAATCGAGCAACAAGTGGATGATATTACTTGGAATGATTTAGAGATGGACAAAGTGTATGAAAGAATAAATCAATGTTGTTCCTCAGTCGGTGAAGAATACCTTTATGCTACACTTCATCAGCTGCATTGGTCAGAAGAAGAGCTATCCGGGTTGGAAGAAAAGATTCAGTATTTTGGAGCAAGGGGTGAGGAACGAATAAAAATGATGGAATACCTACTTGCATTAGGTAAAAAACCTAGAAACTTTTTAATTCCCTTTTTAAATCATACTGATATTTTTGAGATTCCCCACATTTTAATCTATCGAATACTTCAGTTTCTCCTCTTTGGAAGTTTAATTGGGGCATTGGTTCAACAAAATGCATTATGGATTACGATTCTTATAGTAATAGCAGGAATTAATCTTGTAGTGTTTGAATGTCAGCATGCTAAGTATGAAAGAAGTGTTGTAACCTTATCTTATATTACACGATTACTTTTTACAGCAAAAAAGATTGTTAAGAGTAAAGAAACCTCATTTGAGGAGACGTTTCATGAATTACAAGAACCTTCGTCTAGTTTTCGCAGTTTTTCCAAAAGTGTACAGTCACTAGAATTGCATACACAGACTAGACTAAGCGGGGTTGGTTTAGAGCTAATATTTGAATATATTAGAGGGATTACTTTAGTTGACTTTACGAAATACCATAAGGTTATGAAAGCCTTAAAAGGGAAAAAGGATTCATTTTTTAAAATTTATCATAGTATCGGGCAGATTGATTGTGCGATATCGATTTTATCATTCCGTTATAGTTCACCTTTCTACTGTACACCAGAATTTAAATCTAACATGGATTCAATAAAAGCGGAGGAAATCTATCATCCGCTTATTCAGAATGCGATAACCAATACGATTTCGTTTGACAGTTGTATTATTCTTTCGGGTTCGAATGCATCTGGGAAGTCAACTTTTATTAAGGCAATTGCGTTAAATGCTATTTTAGCTCAAAGTATCCATACTTGTCTTGCGACACAATTTGTTATGCCAAGATCATCTATTGTCACCTCAATGGCAGTTCGCGATGATATTATAAGTGGCGATAGCTACTTTATTAGGGAACTAAACTACTTAAATAGAATTCTTAGTATTCTTAATGAAGAAAGAAACACCCTTTGCTTTATCGATGAAATTCTACGAGGAACTAATACTGTAGAAAGAATAGCAGCGTCGATTGCGGTTATAAAATACTTAGTTCAAAAAAATTGTATCTCAATTGTTGCAACCCATGATGTGGAGCTCACGGAGGAATTAAAAGATACCTGTGACAACTATCACTTTAGAGAGGTCTTAAATGAGGGCGATGTGAAATTTGATTATAAATTGTATCATGGACCAACAACAACGCGTAATGCTATCCTTCTATTAGAGCGAATGGGATATCCAGAAGAGATAATTAGAACAGCTAACCGCTATGTAAATTCAATCACTAATTAGTGATTTAGCAGACGGAAACGAAAATCGGTTTAAGGGGCAGCCTAGAAATAGCAATGTCATTTAGTTAAGTCATTGATATAGGTGTTCCAATTTCATTTTCTGTACGCTGGCTGTGGTATCTGGATGGTTGTTATAGAATTATAGAACAGTAAATAAAAGATTGGTATAAAAAAGAAGGGGCGAGAAGATTGTAAGAATATCTGTAACTGTACAGAACCCCGTGAACCACGTTGCATTGGCATCGTTAGATGCAATTGCACCCGAAGATGCCATGTAGCTATGAAGGTACTAAAAAGTTATGAATATCTTACAATTTCCCGCCCGATTCTTCACGCATAGATCCCATAGTTCGGCTTGATGAATAGTGACTATTTAGCTTTCTATTTTTCCGCCTACATGCTCAATACAATTACGGATGGATTCTTCATCCGTTTTTTTATTGTAACTAACATCTATGGTACTATTAGCCAAGTTTACATTGACTTGTTGAACGCCTTCGAGTTTTTCTAATACGTTCTTTACCTGGGTTTTCATCTGGGTGTTTTGTATACCAGTTACATCATAGTGGACTCTGTTCATAGACATGCTCCTTTCCTTTGCGGGACTTAAGAGTTTTTGTGCACGTTGATAGCTGCTGGGCCTTTCTCCTGTTCGATAATATCAAATTCAATCGATTTACCTTCATGAATTTGTTTATCGGATCCTTTTTCTTTGATTTGAGAATGATGCAAAAAGACATCGCGGCCGTCGTTCGTGGATACAAAACCATATCCACGTTCAGAATCGTACCATTTCACAGTTCCAGTATAATTTGCCATATGAAATCCTTTCTTATGGTCCATATGCGAGGTGCATTATAAAGCACAAAAATAGTATTCGCAATTTAATTTTTTTCATGTTGGTGATAGCAATAGAAAAACAAAAAGATAATGATAACGCGATTTCTTTTTAAAATAAAAATTTGCTATATAAAGAATAAAAACACAACTTAGACTAAAAGAATTTTATTTAAAACGTAATTGTTAGACAGTCTGACATACGGTGCTGTGGGAGATGCTATCCGATTGTGATAATATTTTAAAAGTCACCACTTTTAATTTAATTCTATATAATGGTATAAAAATGGGTATAGGACATACGGTTATAGAAGAGTGATTATCCGAAAGAGTATGTATCAATTACAAAATGTAATAGAGTATTTAACTACTAAATTTTTATCTATTTCGTAATTAGTACCTATGAACATCATATAGCCTGGATACAAAGGGGGTGAAAGGTATATAAAGGCGAGTGGTACAGGGAAAAAATATCGGGGAGGTGTTATTTTTTGGAGATCACTCATATAGGGAGCTATAAAAATTATTAGGAAAAGGGGAAATTTTTTTATGAGTAAAATCAGAAGAATAGTTTCATTGTTTTTGATAGTAACGATTTTTATTACGACATGCTTTTTTAATGTTGGTCAAAAGGCATATGCTGCTGATACGAATAATGATGACTGGCTGCATTGTGTTGGTAATAAGATTTATGACATGAATGGTAATGAGGTTTGGTTGACCGGTGCGAATTGGTTTGGTTTTAACTGTACTGAGAATGTATTTCATGGTGCATGGTATGATATTAAGGGGATGTTAACTAATATTGCAAACAGAGGAATAGGATTATTAAGAGTTCCAATATCCACGGAACTTTTGTATAGTTGGATGGTTGGTAAACCTAATAAAGTTTCAAGTGTTACTGCTGTCAATAATCCGCCATATTATGTATGCAACCCTGATTTTTATGATCCTGTAACAAATAGTGTAAAAAATAGCATGGAAATATTTGATATTATTATGGGATACTGCAAACAGTTGGGAATCAAAGTAATGGTAGATGTCCATAGTCCGGATGCCAATAATTCAGGTCATAACTATCCGTTATGGTATGGATTAACTACGACTACTGCAGGTGAAATAACCACAGATAAGTGGATCAATACTCAAGCATGGCTGGCTGATAAATATAAAAATGATGATACTATTCTAGCATTTGATATAAAAAATGAACCACATGGACAGAGAGGATATAGTCCAACAACTCCTACCAATATGGCAAAATGGGATAATTCCACAGATGAAAATAACTGGAAATATGCAGCAGAAAGATGTGCTAAAGCAATACTTGCCAAAAATCCTAAATTATTAATTATGATTGAAGGGGTTGAACAGTACCCTAAAACTGAAAAGGGTTATAACTACAATACTCCAGATGTATGGGGAGCTACTGGTGATCAAGCTCCATGGTATAGTGCTTGGTGGGGTGGAAATTTAAGAGGAGTAAAGGATTATCCAATTAATATAGGTACCCTCAACAGCCAGATCGTATATTCACCTCATGACTATGGTCCATCCGTATATAACCAGCCATGGTTTGATAAGGATTTTACAGCTCAGACTCTCTTAGATGATTATTGGTATAATACTTGGGCATATATTAAAGATAAAGGTATTGCACCACTTTTAATAGGTGAGTGGGGAGGGTTTATGGATGGAGGAAAGAACCAGAAATGGATGACATTATTAAGAGATTATATAGTAAGTAATCATATCCATCATACATTCTGGTGTATCAATCCGAACTCAGGTGATACTGGAGGTTTACTAGGCTATGATTGGCAAACTTGGGATGAAGCAAAATATGCATTATTAAAACCTGCATTATGGCAGTCAGGTGGAAAATTTATCGGTCTAGACCATCAGGTACCTCTTGGTGCAAACGGTATATCATTAGGACAGTATTATGGAACTAACTAAAAAAATAAAGTATTGATTAAGAATGGGTTCAAATCGAGCCCATTCTTTTTATATGATGGAAACTGCCAAGGGAAGACAGAATTGACAGATAGCGACAAATACCGTAAAATTGGTGATGCAGAAATTACGGGAACATAGTATGTAACTATCGTTAACAAGAATTATGCCTAGAAGACACAGTTCTTCTTTTTCGCTTCATATAGGTATTAGATGAAATAGAAAGGGGAAGCTAGCTGTATCAAGGCTTATAGATAGTTTACGTAAGAAAAAAGGTTAAACAAAATTGCGTGTTTAACTAAGAAAAGTACGCATCGCAGAGCGTAGATGGAGATAACTATGAGTTTTACGGAGAAATTTTCATTAAAAGGAAAAGTAGCATTAATTACTGGTGCATCGCACGGAATCGGCTATGCTATTGCAAAAGCATATGCTACAGCAGGTGCAACAATTGTTGTAAATGGATCACGTCAATCTTCTGTTGATAGTGCATTAGAAAACTATAAAAAAGACGGAATTATAGCTCACGGATATGTCTGTGATGTTACAAACGAAGAACAAGTAAAA
>NZ_DAMADT010000002.1:30227-66805 GCF_031997925.1 Lachnoclostridium sp.
AAAAGAAATGGTTGTAAAGATTGAACGTGAAGTTGGTGTTA
The DNA here is from genome assembly GCF_031997925.1 of Lachnoclostridium sp. NCBI lineage: Bacteria > Bacillati > Bacillota > Clostridia > Lachnospirales > Lachnospiraceae > Lachnoclostridium > Lachnoclostridium sp. The sequence goes on from NZ_DAMADT010000002.1 coordinate 30,269, forward strand.
TTGACATTTTAGTAAATAATGCAGGTATTATAAAGAGAATTCCAATGTGTGATATGACAGCTGAGGAATTTCGTGAAGTTGTAGATGTTGATTTGAACGCACCATTTATTCTATCTAAGGCAGTAATCCCAGGTATGATAAATAAAGGTCATGGCAAAATTATAAATATTTGCTCTATGACAAGTGAATTAGGACGTGAGACAGTATCAGCGTATGCCGCTGCTAAGGGCGGATTAAAGATGCTTACAAAGAATATTGCATCGGAGTATGGTGAATATAATATACAATGCAATGGCCTTGGTCCGGGTTATATCGAAACTTCTCAGACCGAAGCACTTCGTCAGGAGAGTCATCCTTTTAACGATTTTATTATTGGAAGAACGCCAGCTGCACGATGGGGAACACCGGAAGATATGACAGGTCCAGCTGTATTTTTAGCATCGGAGGCATCTGACTTTGTAAATGGTCATATTCTTTATGTCGATGGTGGTATTCTTGCTACGATTGGTAAGCAACCAAAATACTAAATATTGATAAAGAGATAATAAAGGCTAAGAACTTTATGGTTCAAAGCAATATAGCCCATTCATATATCAAAATTAAAGATTTGAAAAATAGAGAGCCAATGTATGTATAACATGTGTAATATTTTGTAAATTATGTTATAATAAGTGTTGTTAAAAACTATAATCTAATGAATAATAGTAAATTATTATGAACTATTTGGGAAGGGATAAAATTGAATGTTATTAATATTCTATTAAATCTTATTTTGGTTTGTATAGTTGGGCAATTCGCTACAATATCACATGAATTCGGACATGTTATACCAGCATTATTATTTACAAAAGATAATGTTAAAATAACTTTTGGTAATACTGTTATGAAGTCAAAAAAAATTAAATTTAATAGAATGTTCATTGAAATAGGTACATTTCAGCCATTTTTAGGAACAGTAAAATGGAGTGGTGATATGTTATCCAAACTAAAAATTATAATTTGCTCTGCTTGTGGACCTATGACTTCTTTACTTATTGCAATAAGCCTAATATATATAAGTGGAGGGATAAATAATAATATGCTAAAAAAATTAATTTCTTTTTCAGCATATTATCATATTTGGCAATTTATATGTACAGCAATACCAATAATTTATCCAAAGTGGTGGGCTGGATATGGAGGTTATCCAAGTGATGGATATAATATAATAAGTTCTATAAAAGAAAAATAATTTTAAATTTCAGAAAAACATCTATTACTTAATATTCTAATATTGAGCATTATAGGTAGACAATCCTACCTATAATTTTTATAAGGCTATATTTCAACACTATGTTAAAACATAGCCAAATAAAAAAGATATAAATAAAAAGATTTAAGAGATATAAACATAAAGATATAAATAAAGGCTCTGTCACAACCAATTGTTGATAAATAGTTGTGACAGAGCCTATTTGCTCTACTCGATTGAATTTCTTTTAGTTCGAATTATAAAAAATAGTATATTAAAAATATATTTTTAAAAATTATTCAATATTTTTAAGCCCATTAAAGAGTTCATTATAAGATTTTTGATTTTTGCACCTACCATATGATAGTTCTTTATTGGTGCCATACTCAAAAAGAAAACACTTTGTTAATTCTTCTACGGTTTGTTCCAATGATATAAAGAATTGACTATATGCAAAATCATATGCTGGTGTTCCTTCTAGAAAATTAGCAGTAATTAAAGACTCTGTAACTTGGTCAAGTGGGTACATTTTCAAATGAAACAATTCATGAACAATTACTTCTTCAAGGTTTTCTTGTTTTGGATTTGCTATATTAAGAAGAAGTACAGCTTTTCTATCATCACAGTCAACCTTAAAATCCCCTGTTTTTCTCCAATTAATATCATCAACAAATTCAAGCCGAATATCCCAATATGGAGATACACGTAATTTCTTACACCAATATTCAAAAGATTGGTTTATTTTATTTTCATCAACTTTCATCTTGACCTCCCTTTTAGTTACTCTTGATATTTATATTATACCATTTTATGGACAATGAGATATCTTTCTTTCATTGATGTTCTAGTATTTTATATAAATTGGACATAATGCTTAAATATAATTCTTTTTACAAGCATATATTGACATATTTATTAAAACATGGTAGATTTAGCTTAAGCGATTAAGCTAATTATTTTTTACTATATTGATTAAACGCTTAAGTAAGGTTTATCGCTGTATTTTAAGCGAAAACACAATGTTAAATTAGTACATAAAGTTAGGAAACACAAGGACAGAATTACAAGGACAGAAACACAAGGACAGTACACAAAAAAATAAGCAGCATTGAAATGCAAGAAACCCACATTGGTTAGCAACTCAAAAAAGTTAAGCTACAAAGTAATGCTTGGGTAAAGAAAAGGAGAGGAAGAAATTTATGAAAAAGAGTAGAATGATTTGTTCCATGATGGCAGTTCTTATGATGATGCTTTTATTTGCTGGATGTGCAAAAAAAGAAAAGGGAACTGATCAAAAGGTTGATCCAAACCAAAATACAGGTTCGGTGAAAAATGAAGTTACTGTTACATTCTATGATGCAGACGGTACAACAGTATTAAAAACAGAAAGTGTTGAATCTGGTGGTCTGATAAATGAGTACACACCTTCAAAAGATGGTTATGAATTTGTAGGATGGTTTGCAACTCCACAAAAGAGTCATGAATTTGATTTTACAGCTAAGATATCCAAGGATACAAAAGTATTTGGAGGATTTGTTAAGTATCAAGCAGATACTAGAGAATTTGTCATCGTAGGAAATGGTAAGAGTCCTGTATTAATAGCTTCTAGTTGGGGTAAAATCATTAATCCAGAACATAAATTTACGAAAGCAGTAGATAAAAACCAGTACTCGATATCCCTTGATCTTTATGAAGGAGATGAGTTTCAGTTCGTAAAAAACAGTTCATGGGAAAATCAAAGGGGATACGGATACTTAACTACAAATAAACAAGATGGTGTTGAATACTTTGTAAACTCTGGAGCATTAGGAGATAGTTCAACAAAACGTTCCAATATTAAAGTTGCAGTGACTGGTAATTATACATTTGTGTTAACAACTCATCCAGCAGAAGATACTTATGAAACTGAAAATGCGGATTACAAAGAGGATTCAAAAGAGAATTTTAATATAAATCCTTATGATACGATTACATGGACTTATAATGGAAATGTCAAGGAAGAAGCTATCGATATTATCATGAATTATTATATAAAAGGTTCTGGAATTACGAATTGGAAGGATGTTTATACTGATAGAACCGGAATGAAAGAAGAAAACGGTGTACATACCCTAGAGATTGTCTTAAAGCAAGGAGAAGAATTTTTATTTACTTCTTTAGTAACAGCAAATGGGACTTCGTCAGTTGGATCGGAATATCTTCGTTTTAGTAATCTAGACGAAAAATCTAAAGGCTTATTTGATAAGACAGAGAGTTATAATTTAGTAGCAAAGGAGAATGGACTCTATACCTTTACCTATGATTCGGCAACTCAAGGTTTATCAGCAACCTGTGATACATCACAATTTTTACCGAAGTATGACTATTTCATGAAAGGTTCCTTTGGTAATACGGCTTGGGGAACAGAAGGAAATTCTGCATATCAATTGGTTGAAACGGAAGAAGGTTCGAATGTATATGTCTTAAAAGAATTTACGGTTGCAGCCGGAGATGAGCTTGGAATGCAGAGTATGAATGGAAGTGAAAGAGTTCTTTTCTACAATTATAATTATTTGACGGCAGCCGATGAGACCAATGCCAATGCTGACTTTGAATCAAACGGTGCCGCCAATGCAAATATTATCGCAAAATCATCTAATACGTATACAGTAACGTTTCATGCATATACAGAGGAGATTATATTCACTCTTGCGAAATAATTAAACTAGAATGTTGTGGCTTGTAATTTGTACTCGTCCCATGGCTAGTTCAATGCACTCATAAAGCTTTTGAATTTTATTATTTGTAGCGGAAGGCTGATAATAAATATTACAATCCTCCTTTAGCAATTGATATAATGTGTCTTCCGTTACAAGTACATTCTTACCATACAGAGCTTTAAAGTCCTTAACAGATTGAAGGAAAACCATGTGAGGAAATAGTTTTTCAAGCATCGTTTTCAATTTTACATTAACGACTTCAAAGGATGCGAAGATAAATTCTTCACCAGCAAAATAAGTGTTAGTATCAGATAAGAGCTTTTCATAGTCGAATAAAACTTGAAAAAACAGAGGATCATCAATGATACAATCGACTGCGAGCAAGGGAATAAAGTTGTTATTTCCAAGCTTTGAAAACTCTTCCTTAGAAACGTCGTAACAGATAATAGCATCTGAATTGTCTACTTGAGAAAAGTCATCCGGACACAGGAGTGTAAGATGATAGTCATAGTTCTTAAGCACGTTAGCGAAAATATGTAGAAAATGAAGCTGTTCTGCCCGTTTTAAAGGAGTAACATCGGAAGGTAGATAAACTGCGATGCTCCCATTTTTGTTTGAGGCAAGTGCTTTAGCGGATTTATTCGGAGTATAGTTTAATAGATTGATTATCTGGAGAACTTTTTTTCTTGTTTCTTCGCTGATTCTCTCTTCTGTTTTGTTGTTGAGTACATAGGATACGGTTGCAATGGATACACCGGCTTCCCGTGCTATGTCTTTTATTGTTATTTTTGTCTTCATGTCTTATTTATACCTATTTTAAAACTTATTGTCAAGAAAACATTTACAATACGATAGGAATCACTATTGGGTACGCTTAAAGGTATAGGAAAGCTAGTAAAATACCGATGTCTGCGTCACCTCCAGTACTAAGTAGATTATGCGCAGAACTGCGCAGGAATAGGAAAGAGTGAAAGATTTTATCTTTCACTCATCAAGTTTGTGCTGCGCCAAACTTGAGCCATTAGCTACTCCTAAAAGATAGTCGCAGCATGGAGGCTAATTATGAATGAACACGCACTGTTACATAAACCTGACTCTAATTTTTGCTTTCCAGTAGGTGCAAAGCAAATTATCATAAGACTTCGGGTAATGAGAGGAGAGCCATTACATAAGGTTTCAATTCTACATGCCTGTAAATATGATTATCATACAGCCCGTAAGGAAACTATGATGGTGAAAAAATACAGTGATCGTTATTTTGATTACTATGAAACAAAATTAGATTTGGATGATGTTCGGTTTGCATATATTTTTGCATTGGATACAAACGAGGGAAGATTTTATTTTTCGGAAGATGGCGTTACAAAAGAGTATGATTTTAACTTAGGATTTTATAATTTTTTTCAGCTCCCTTATATCAATAAAGAAGATGTGCATGAAACCGTGGAATGGATGAAGAGTGCTGTATTCTATCAGATATTTGTTGACCGGTTTCTGATGGCAAATGAGCAGAAAGATCAAAGTTATATTAACATTTCCTGGGGGGATAGACCAACACCGAAAAGCTTTGCTGGTGGTGACTTAAAGGGAATAATAACGAGGCTTGATTATATTAAAGATCTGGGAGCTAATACCATTTATCTGACACCAATATTTTTATCCAAATCAAATCATAAGTACGATACTATTGACTATAAAGAAATTGATCCGCAATTTGGAAATAATGAAGATTTGAAAGAATTAGTAACGAACGCTCATAAGAAGGGTGTACGAATTGTTCTTGATGCTGTGTTTAACCATTGCAGCAACAAAATGATGCAGTTTCAGGATGTCGTAAAGAAGGGAAAAGAATCCGAGTATTATAGCTGGTTTTATATACATGGAGACACTGTAACTACCGAACCATGCAATTATGAGTGTTTTGGTGCTTGTGATTATATGCCAAAATTAAATACATCGAATGAAGAGGTACGTAAGTTTTTAATTGATATTGCTTGCTATTATATCAAAGAGTTTGATATCGATGGATGGAGGCTTGATGTATCGGATGAAATCTCTCATGATTTCTGGCGTTTATTTCGTAAAGAAATAAAGATGATCAAAGAAGATTGTGTTATAATTGGTGAGAATTGGCATGATGCTTATCCATTTTTAATGGGCGATCAGTTTGATAGTATTATGAATTATTCTTTCACCAAAGCATGTCTAGATTACTTTGCTTTTGAAAAATTACATACACAAAATTTTGTATATAAATTAAATGAAATTCTCATGCGAAATAAACAAGCTGTGAATGAAATGATGCTAAATCTTTTGGATTCTCATGACACACATCGATTTTTTACTGAGATAAAAAAGGATAAGGATAAGTTAATGGCAGCAATTGCGATTGCAACATGTTATCTTGGAGCACCTTGTATCTACTATGGAACTGAAATCTGCATGGAGGGTGGATATGATCCGGATAGCAGACGTACGTTTGACTGGGAGGAAACTAATTGGGATTCTACAGTAATATCAACGATTCGAAAGGTATTGTCCTTAAAAAAAGAACCCTCTTTACAAGAAGGTGAAATCAAGCTGGAAGCAATCGGAGAGGTTTTTTCATTAGAAAGATATTTGGAAAATGAAAGTATTACATTGCTCTATAATGCCGGATGTTGTGATGAAGTACTAGATTCATTAAATCAAATATCAGAAAAAGAATGTAAAATAGTTGTAGAAAATGGATTTCAGAACGATGTTTTACGTAATGGTGGCTTTATTATATTGAAAAAAACTATTAGCTAATAGAGTTTTATAATAGCAATTCCAATAATTTATAGAATCATTGATTGTTACTGATTATTACTAAATAGTCACTGTTACGTCTTTTATTAGAAAACTAACCTAACGATTAGGAAAGAAAGTAGTAGCCAATTAGCGCTCATTAACTATTTCATTATACATTTTATGAAAGGAGAATTAGATGAAAAAGAAAGGAAAACAATTAATAGCTCTCTTACTCTGTGGAGTATTATTCGTCGGTTGTGGAAAAAGTAAAAGTTCACAGGGTAATGCTACTTCAGCTGGCAGTACCTTATTCCAGGGAGAACTTGAGAGGAATGTTACTATTCGTGTATTAGAAAATGATACTGCAATTGAAAGAGGATATTTTAAAGAATTAATTAATGCATTCAATGAAAAATATAAGGAATATGGAATTGTTGCTGTAGATGCCAATATGGATCAATATCTTGATCTTGCAAACGATGGCCCTTATGGTTATGGTCCGGATGTTTTATATCAGGCAAATGATGTACTGATGAAGTATGTGAAAGGAAAACATATTCTTCCGCTACCAGTGGAGTCTCTTGATTGTTATGATCAAGTTCCAGAAGTTGCTTGGAAGGCTTATCAGACTGAGGTTGATGGTAAGGTTTATACCTGTGGTGTACCTGTTATTGTTCAAGCTCCTATGTTATATTATCGAAAAGATATGTTGCCAAAGGATTGGGATAAAACTTGGGATGACAATCAGAATGGTATACCAGATATGTTAGAGAACTGGAATGCAATGTATCGTTATTCAAAAGAGATTCATGAGGCTGACAGTACCAAATATGGATATATGGAGTCTCTATATGATCCATACTTTTCCACTGGATACTTATTTTCCTATGGAGGCTATATCTTTGGGCAAAACAATACGGATTCCAAAGATATTGGACTGGGAGCTGGTGATGCCTACAAGGGAATTAAGGTGTTAAAGCAGCTTGCCGGGATTATGAATGAGGAGTGTATTGATGAGACAATTCAAAGAAACGTATATGGCAAATTAGCAGATGGCACTTATTTTGCAACAATTTCAACACCGGATGTATATACAACCTTTTTAAAGGAACTTATCTCAAATTATGAAAAAGATGGACTCTCGAAAGACGAAGCTAAGAAAAAAGCGGAAAAGAATCTTATGATAACATCTCTGCCGCAGTTACCTGTAAGTGGTGATATAACACAGGAATCAAAGGAGTTCATGGAAATGAAAGCCATGGGTGGTATCAATGGCTACGCTATTAGCGCGTATACGAGCGTTCCAAATGCTTGTTTAGCATTTGTAGATTTTGCATCAAGTTATGACATGTTAATGAAAAGAAATGAGTTTTTAGGAATCGCTCCCGCAAGGAATGATGCAGCTACAGCAACAGGAGGACTTTCTGCGATACTATATGAGAAACTTGCAACTGGAAATATAGTTATTATGCCATCGATTCAAGAAGTTGCACAGATATGGGATCCTCTGAATACCTTTTTTTCTGATTTAGCAAAAGATGCCTTCCGTAAAGAGGGAGACCAGAAATATACAACGAAGGAAACTTATCAGAAAGGTCTTGATACTGTAAGTAAACAGATTTTCGATGCTATCTTTACTTTATCAACGACACAGGAGGCGCAAAATGGTGAAGGAAAAGAGGATAGAAAATAATAAAAAAGGCCTTGGCTATATCGTTGCATCAGCTTGTATCATGGGACTGGGGCAATTTCTCTATAAACAGTACATAAAAGGGTTGTTATATTTTCTTTTGTTTCTAGGTTTTTTACTGTATTTCATTTTTTATGGGATTGATGCTATAAAAGGGTTTCTTACACTGGGAACTCAAAAAGCGGATGCATGGCTAGGTATTAAGGGGGACAACTCGGTACTCCTTCTCATCTTGGGAATCTTAGCTTTAATATTAATTTTGCTGTTTTTATGCTGTTATTTTAATAACATCAAGGATGTGAAGAAAACAGTTCTAAGGGTACAACAAGGGAAAAAACCCCTCACATTCAGAGAAGAGGCTTCTCAATTACTGGATAAAAAATTCTATCTAAGTGTACTATTCTTTCCAATCCTTGGGGTATGTATATTTAACATTGTACCGATTGTTTTTATGATATTTATTGCCTTTACGAATTACGGTGGGAATATTATACCGCCAGAGCTTGTTGACTGGGTAGGCTTTCAGAATTTTAAAAAGCTTTTAACATTATCACAGTTTGCACCAACGTTCTTTCGTATCCTATTATGGAACTTATTATGGGCAGTAGTATCCACAGCCATCAATTATTTTGGCGGTTTATTTTTAGCCTTACTCTTAAATAAAAAATGTGTAAAAGGAAAAGCATTTTGGAGGGCATTTCCGGTGCTTGCTTATGCAATTCCTGGTTTTATAACCTTGCTAGCATTTAAGTTTATGTTCTCTTATGGAGGACCGATAAATCAATTGATTATAGGAGCTGGACATAAGGCAATCGGTTTTTTAGATTTGGATGCAAAATGGACTGCAAGGATCATCGGATTTGGAGTGAATGCATGGATTAGCATACCAACAACGATGTTACTTGCCACAGGAATTTTGTCCAATATGGATGAAACATTATCAGAAGCAGCAAAAATAGATGGAGCAGGACCATGGAAACGATTCAAAAAAATAACTTTTCCATTTGTCCTATTCTCTACAACACCTGTATTAATCACTCAATTCATGGGTAATTTCAATAACTTTGGTATCTTCTATTTCTTGCGAGGTGGATTGTATCTAGATGGTTATTTCTTAGCAAGTGATACGGATTTATTGATAAATTGGCTGTATAACCTTTCGATTGATAACAATTATTATAATATTGGTGCAGCAATCAGTCTGGTTATCTTCTTGTTAACATCAATCTTTTCACTTTTGATTTATGTAAGATCACATTCCTATAGAGAGGAGGATACCTTTCAATGAGACAAAAACAAAGTTTTATAAAAAACTTGGATACCATAGTCACCTATATCATTTTAATTTTGGTTGCCTTAGTATTTTTCTTCCCTTGTCTGTGGTTAATCCTTGCATCCTTTTCAAAATCAGGAACCATTTACTCCTTTGATGGATTTTTCCCAACGGAGTATAGCCTCGATAGTTTTCGTATGTTATTTACCGATACCGCTATCTATAATTATCCAAGATGGTTTTTAAATACCCTCTTCATTGCCTCCTTTAGCTGTATCTTAAGCACCTTTTTAGTAATATTAACTGCGTATACAATGTCACGATTTCAGTTTAAGGCTAGAAAACCAATTATGAAAACTACTTTAGTACTTGGTATGTTCCCTTCTTTTATGGGAATGATAGCAGTTTACTTATTGATGACCCAGTTTAATCTGATTAATAATCATTGGGGGCTTATCCTGATTTATAGTGCTGGAGCACCGATGGGATATCTTACGCAGAAGGGATTCTTTGATACAATACCGACTTCAATCGATGAAGCTGCTAGAATCGATGGTGCGAACAATTTTACTGTTTTTCGTAAAATAAATTTACCGCTTTCTATGCCGATTATTGTCTATACCGCATTAACTTCTTTTACTTGGCCATGGAGTGACTTTATCTTACCAAAGCTTTTATTAAAAGAAAAAAATATGTATACGGTAGCAGAAGGATTAATGAGTTTAGGTGAAACAGAATTTGCACGATTTGCAGCGGGCTCAATCTTCATCGCGGTCCCAATTGTTATTTTATACTTTTTCTTAGTGAAATACATGGTCAATGGCATGGCATCCGGTGCGGTAAAGGGGTAAATTGATAGAAGTCATCAATTGATAGAAGTCATCAATTAATAAAGCTATCCTAATCAGTTAGCTATGAAGAGTCCTATATTTACTTGGTGGCATTCCTTTCATAGATTGAAATACTTTAGAGTAATATAATCCATTGTCATAACCTACAGAAGCTGCAATTGCTCCAATGGACAAATCTGTATTTTTTAGTAGCGTACAAGAGTATTTGATACGAAATTCTGAGAGATACTCTTTTGGGGACTTTCCTAAGTGTGCTTTAAACTCACGAAAGAGATGGCTTCGGCTGATTCCAACATAGGCAGCTACATCATCAATGGTAATCGGATAAGAAAAATGTGACTCCATATAAGTAATGCCTTTTTGGACATAATCAAGGTTCTGATGATGTTTTTTATTATGATCCGATGCACCGGTAAGGAAAAGGCTTAAGGTAATATAGAGTTGGCCAGCCATAGCAACTGCATTGGAGAATTCATTTCCACGAGCTTCATAAATTTTATATAGCTGATCCCTCACATTCTCTCCAAAGGAACAAGAAGGAATTACCGGAGATTCGCTTGAAAAATCTGTGGACTCTAATATTAATCCAGCATCACTTCCGGAAAAACCAACCCAATAATATTCCCATGGGTCGTAAGCATCTGCATAATAGGTTACCTGAGTATCCGGATAAATTAAAAATACATCACCTGAGGTTAGGGGAAAGGTTTTATGATTTGTTTCATAATATCCTTTCCCTGAAACTATGTAATGGATTAAATAGTGGTCACGTACTCCGGGCCCCCACTGATAATTTGGCTCACATCGCTGATAACCAACATTATATACGGATAAGGATACCATTTCCTTTTCTTTCACTTTATAAGAATTCTTAAATGTCTGATTCATCATATCCCCCCATTCTTGCGTACAATCATTCCGCATACTGCCTAATCTAATTTCTATGCTATATGGTGAAAAATCTAGGCAGCACCATATTTCTCTTCTGATTTATTTTCATTTATTATATCACACCAACGGTAATATGCAACATTATTACATAAAGAGAATACTTTTTCATATTGTAATCTATCCAAGATAAGATATGATATTAGTAGTATAAAAAACAATCCGGAATTGATTTTTTAGCTGCAACGATAGACAAAGATGTTTGCAAATACAGCTAATTAGAGAAAAAGACACTATATTAAATCAAAATAGTAGAAAAATAATTGGATCTATAATAAAGGAGGTAGTATTATGAAGATTTTAGTGCTTGGTGGGGCTGGATACATTGGTTCTCATACCGTTTATGAATTAATTGCTGCGAATGAACAGGTTGTGATAATTGACAATCTTGAAACAGGGCATAAAGAAGCTGTTCATCCAGATGCAACATTTTATCAGGGTGATATCCGTGATCGAGCATTTTTAGATTCTGTATTAGAAAAAGAAAAGGATATCGATGCGGTAATTCATTTTGCTGCGAATTCCTTAGTTGGGGAGAGCATGGTAAACCCATTAAAATATTATGATAACAACTTATGTGGTACGAAAGTGTTATTAGAGGCACTTGTAGCACATGGAATTGATAAAGTGGTATTCTCGTCTACAGCTGCAACCTATGGAGAACCAGAGCGTGTACCAATTGTTGAGTCTGACCGTACAGAACCAACCAATACCTATGGTGAAACAAAGTTATCCATGGAAAAGATGTTCAAATGGACTTCTATGGCTCATAATCTTCGTTATGTATCTCTTCGCTATTTTAATGCTTGTGGTGCTATTATGTCCGGACAAATTGGAGAAGCTCACAATCCAGAGTCACACTTAATTCCAATCATTTTACAGGTTGCTAATCACAAGAGAGAATCAATCAATGTATTTGGAACAGATTATGAAACCAAAGATGGTTCTTGTGTACGAGATTATATCCATGTGCTTGATTTAGCGCAGGCTCACATTTTAGCAGTGAAATATTTAATGGCTGGCGGTGAAAGTAATATCTTTAATCTTGGAAATGGCATGGGAAACACCGTATTAGAGGTTATTGAGGCAGCTAAAAAAGTGACTGGGGAAGAAATTCCTGTAGTTTTGGCAGACCGTAGAGCAGGTGATCCTGCAACTTTAGTAGCATCCAGTGAGAAGGCGAAAGCCGTACTTGGATGGAAACCACAGCATGCAGATATTGAAGAAATTATTGAAAGTGCATGGAATTGGCATAAAAATCACCCAAATGGATTTGAAAAATAGATATACTGAGAGGGAATAAGGTTAAAGTGATGAAAGTAAAAACCTTCTCAGGATTGGAGGAGTAATTTGAACGTATACCAAGCAATTGCGCGTTTGGTTCAATATGGAATCGTAACGGGCCTAATAGAGGAAGAAGATCGTATCTATGTTAGAAATCGAATCTTATCTGAATTACAATTAAGTGATTATACGGAGGATGTGGTTTCCACATCCTCTGAGGCAGAATCAAATAGAACTAATATATCTGAGGCAGAATCCAATAGACCTAATATATCTGAGACAAAAGTAGAAGATATAGAAGAAATATTAAAAGTTTTACTTGACTATGCTTGTAAACAAAATTTAATAGAGGATAGTATCCTATATCGTGATTTATATGACACAAAACTTATGGATTGCTTAACTCCATATCCAAGAGAAGTAGTTAAGACTTTCAACTTGCTTTATCAAAAGGATAAAGTAGCAGCGACGGATTACTATTATAAACTTAGTCAGGATAGCGATTATATACGTCGTTATCGTATTCAAAAAGATGTGAAATGGATTACGAAAACAGAATATGGTGACCTTGATATTACAATCAACTTATCAAAACCTGAGAAAGATCCAAAAGCGATTGCTGCTTTATTACATGCAGCAAACACAGATTATCCAGCATGTCAGTTATGTAAGGAAAATGAAGGTTATGCTGGAAGATTAAATCACCCTGCAAGAAATACTCTTCGGACAATACCAATTACGATTCAAGAGGAACCTTGGTTTCTACAATACTCACCATATGTATACTATAATGAGCACAGTATTGTATTTCGTGGAGAACATAGTCCAATGAAAATTGATCGGACTACGTTTGCTAAATTATTTGATTTTATTCAGTTTTTGCCTCATTATTTCGTAGGTTCCAATGCGGACTTACCTATTGTGGGAGGTTCTATCTTAACACATGAGCACTATCAAGGGGGAAATTATACCTTCGCCATGGCAAGAGCCAAGGTAGAAGAAAAATTTTCTTTACCAGGATTTGAAGATGTTGAGGCTGCAATTGTAAAATGGCCAATGTCAGTGATACGTTTGCGTAGTAAAGATACAAAATCGATTGTAGAACTTGCAGAAAGAATTAGAATTGCATGGCAATCCTATAGCGATGAAAGCGTAATGATTTATTCGGAGACGGAAGCTACACCACACAATACCATAACCCCAATTGCCAGAAAGGTTTCTGATTATTATGAACTTGATTTAGTTCTTCGTAATAATATCACTACGAAAGAGCATCCAGATGGTTTATATCATCCACATAAAGAGCATCATCATATAAAGAAGGAGAACATTGGTCTTATTGAGGTTATGGGGTTTGCAATTTTACCGTCCCGTTTACTTCTTGAATTAGAAGAGGTTAAAACCTGCATCTTACAGAATAAAGATCCAATGGATCAAGAATCGACTGCAAAACATGCAGAATGGATCGCAGCTATACAAAAGAAGTATACCAAACTAACGGAAGATACAATTGACAATGTTATGAAAGATGAAGTAGGACTTGTATTTTGTTCCATCTTAGAGCAAGCTGGAGTATTCAAGCGTACGAAGGAAGGTAAACAAGCATTTTTACGCTTTATGGAATCCCTCGGTGCTAAGGAACTCTAATCGGTATTCGGTTGGCGTCATCCCAGTCTTCGAGCGAAACAGTCTAGTGAAATGAGGCATATCTTCAAAGCCAGTTAATCTTGCTGCTTCTTTAATAGAGATGGTCTGATCCGTTAATAAGAACTGTACTTGATTTAATCTAGTTTCAAGTAAGTCTGCTTTTGGCGAGGTATGAAAATAATACTTATAATAGTAATGAAAACGACTGACACTTAAGTTTGCCAAGTTTGCCATCTCAGGAAGAGTCCAATCTTTTGAATAGTTTGTTAGTATTTGTATACGAACACTTTTCATAACATCTAATATATTTTCAGAGGTAACCCCTTTGTGATGAGGTACATTGATATCTCTACTTACCGTAATTAGTAGTTCGGTGAGTAGAGAATGGATGGCCAATTCATATAAGGGGTCTTTTGTTATACTTTGATTTAAGATTTGTTGTATGTATTGGTTAATTGCAGTATAGTGCTTTGGATAGAAAATAGTGTTAGTTGGAATGTGAAACTGAGATAAATATTCTTCCTCTACTTCAAAGTGAAGAAAGCTATTGTAGAAAATTTCTACATTTCCGTAATATTGTCTTGCATTCGGTGAATAGAGAATACAAGCGTTTGGTTTTGTTAACGTAGTGTGATGATTTAATGTGACTTTCATAGGAGCAATGAAATAAAGAAATAAATAATCTCCGGAACCATTTGGTCGGTCAATAACATCATAATTTGCATTGTGCGTATTGTAACCACAGTGACTCAAATGAATCATAGAACTCCTCCATTCTGCCACGCCTGCGAATTTGGGCGTTGCACAATAATTTTCTTAGTAATAGTTTCGCAATTCACTTTATAAAATACATTTTATTTTCAAACGGACTACTTTCAAACACAGTAGAAAAAGACAATGATACGGTACTTTTCTACATTTGAAATCAACCCATGCTGTGCTATATGTATTAATAGGTTAAATGATTACCTAACACCTATGAATTATAAGGGCAAGTAACCATAGAACTCCAAGAATTAGAGTACTACACAATCTATATCAGGTCAATAGATTATCACAAGGATAGTTATGGAATAAGGTAATGAATTTAAATGAAATAACGAAGGTAGTTTTAACGGCTTGGGGTTAATTACAAGAACAAATGTGAATGTTACATAAGGAGGAAAACAATGAAAGCAAAGCTTACTTTATCAAAGATTAGTAAGATAGGATCCATAGACAAAAGAATCTATGGCTCCTTTATCGAGCATCTAGGAAGAGCAGTATACGGCGGTATCTATGAGCCAGATCATGAAACTTCAGATGATATGGGATTTCGTCAAGATGTAATGGAGTTAATTAAGGAATTAAATATTCCAATTGTACGTTATCCAGGTGGTAATTTTGTATCGGGCTACCGTTGGGAGGATGGTATAGGAGATAAAGCGAAGAGACCAAGACGTCTTGACCTTGCTTGGAAGAGCATTGAGACAAATGAGGTTGGTGTAGATGAGTTTCAGGAATGGGCGGAACGTGCCAATAGTGATGTTATGATGGCTGTAAATCTGGGTACAAGAGGACCTAGGGAAGCGCAGGATATCGTAGAGTATTGTAATTTTCCTGGAGGAACTTATTACAGTGACTTAAGAAGAAAGAACGGATTTGAGAAACCATTTGATATTAGAGTTTGGTGCTTAGGTAATGAGATGGATGGTCCATGGCAAACTTGTGCTAAGACGGCGGAAGAATACGGAAGAATCGCTTGTGAAACAGCAAAAATTATGAAATGGGTTGATCCAAGCATTGAATTAGTTGCATGTGGTAGTTCTAGTTTAACAATGCCTACCTTTGGAGATTGGGAACGTACGGTATTAGAACATACCTATGATTATGTTGATTATATTTCCTTGCATCAATACTATAATAATTATGAAAATGATCCAGATGTTTTCTTAGCTAGATCCTTAGAGATGGAAACTTTTATTGAATCGGTAGTAGCAATTTGTGATTCTGTAAAGGCGAAAAAACATTCTAAAAAGACAATCAATCTATCTTTTGATGAGTGGAATGTATGGTTCCATAGTCATGGACAGGATAAGAAGGTAGAGCCTTGGGGTGTAGCGCCAAGCTTATTAGAGGATGTTTATACCTTTGAAGATGCTTTGTTAGTTGGATGTCTGTTAATTGCACTGGTAAAACATTGTGACCGTGTAAAAATGGCATGCCTTGCACAATTAGTGAATGTTATTGCTCCTATTATGACAGAGAATGGTGGAACTGCTTGGGCTCAAACAATTTTCTATCCATTTATGCATGTATCAAACTATGGTAGGGGTACCGCTTTAAAACCAATCTTAGAGTGCGAAACCTATGAGAATAAAATCAGTGATAAAGTTCCTTATGTAGAAACAGTTGCAGTACATAATGAAGAAAAGAATGAGGTTGTTGTATTTGCTGTAAATCGTTCCGCAGATCAAACCATTGATTTTTCAATTGATTTATCAGAGTTTAGGAATGCAAAATTGGTGGAGCATACCGAGATGATCCATTCAGACTTAAAGGCTACAAATACTGCTAGTAATCCTAAGAATGTAGTTCCTAGTACAACTGGAACTACAAACATCGATGGAATTACTGCAATAGCGACATTAAAGCCATATTCCTGGAATGTAATTCGTTTTGCATTGTAATTAAATTTAGTAGCATAACATAAGTATTTGTAACCGTTAATAGTAAGCTATCAAAGAAATCTGTGTTTTTATTTCTTTGATAGCTTTGTTTGAATATGAAATTTTGGAATATATAAATTAAAGCTTGATAATTTAGTGCATTTTATTTTCCAGCTCAGAAATCTTTATTTGATATCTAAATCTAGTATAAAGAAGGTAACATAAATGAAAATGAAAAAAATAAATTCAATAGGCTATGGTCATAAGATTATTTCAATCTCTGCTGTATTTTTAGTTGTTATACCTGGTATATCTTATTTATTTTCGTATTTATTAAAAGTGGCTGGATTGCTACACATTTCAAAAGTTTCTATTGCGATTGGTTTACTCATCCTTTTATTTTTATTCCTATTGTTAAAGATTGAGTTTCATCAGGACAAAAAATTGGAACGATACTTTGAGAATAATAAAAATACAAGATTATTACTCCATAATGGCTTTTATGAGTGCCAAGCTTGTGGAAATCGAAATGTTAAACAAGAGCAGAAAAGATGTGATGTATGTGGGTCACTTTTTAAATGAGAAGATGAAGTATGAAAATTTAGAAAGCGATAAAGAGGACATTATATTTACAAATTCTTAATTATAATAAGAAATCAATAAGAAAGCTTCCTTTTTATCTTTAATTGACAAAAGCAGGTCCAGAAGACCTGCTTTATTTGCATAATCAGAATGGTAAGCGCCTGCTTTAAAAAATACAGAAAAACCCAGAAAATATATTTATTGACAGTATATTAATTACTATGCTATCATTAGGGACGTTTGCAAATTTACAACAGAGGAGATAACCTATGAAAAAAAAGTTATTGAATTACAAAATCGGTAAAAAATTAACCACTTCTTTTAATATTGTTATTGCTTGTTTTACTTTAACCATCCTTGTTTCCATTTTTGGGTTATTTCTGATAGGTAATAATTTAAATTACTTTTATAAAACGCCTTATCGAAATAACCTCGCCCAATATCAGTATCGCAGAGATGTGCATAGTGTCATGAAAAACATTCTCTGGATCACTAATCTTTCCGATGATCCAAATAAAATTTCCCAGCTTAGAGAAGAAATTGATAAAAACATGGCAGATCAGGAAGTGCAATTGGATTTTCTCAACAAAAATTTTGCTGACAAAGATCTTTTGACAGAACTCAATACTGCTATGGAAGCCAATAAGGAAGCGCGAACCAGAGTTCTGGAATATGTAGATGCTGGAGATTTTGAACAGGCTTTTAGAAGTTTTAATGAAGATTACTCCGTGAAAGCCAATGAAGTATTGAATATACTAAGTAAAATTGGCGACTATGCTGAAGAAGACGTAAGCTCTACTTATAATCAGGCAAATATCATAAAAGTTATTATAATAATAATTGCGTTTCTTACTTCTGTTGCTGCTATCTTAATTGCACTGACCGTAGGGAAACTTCTGACCAAGCAGCTTACCACTCCTATTTTGGAATTAGAAAACGTTACTAAAAGTATAGCAGAAGGGGACTTAAAGGTAGACATTACCTATGAATCGAAAGATGAACTGGGTTCTCTTGCTACCAACCTGAAGAAGATGGTAGTTATGATTCAGCGCATTATTCATGATATTGAATATTGTTTAGTAGAAATGGGCAATGGGAATTTTGCAATAAAATCCCAAAACACTGATCTGTATATCGGTGATTATTTACCTATTCTCTTAGCTATGCGTAGTATTAAGGCTACCTTAAGCGAATCCCTTAGTCAAATCAGAGATACTTCAGCACAAGTTAATTCTGGTGCACTTAACATGTCTCAGGGGGCCCAGAACTTGGCAGAAGGTGCTACCGAACAGGCTAGTTCCATAGAAGAACTTACTGCCACAATTGAGGATGTTACCGAGCAGACTACCAAAGATGCCCAAAAAGCCGAAGTTGCAGAAAGTAATGCAAAGATAATCAACACTAAGGCTGATCAGAGCAAATCTTATATGGAAAACATGGTAATCTCTATGGAAAAGATAAGCGGCTTATCCGCTCAGATTGAAGTTATTATCAATACCATAGATGGGATTGCTTCACAGACCAACCTGCTTTCCTTAAATGCATCTATTGAAGCCGCAAGAGCTGGTGAAGCTGGAAGAGGCTTCGCTGTAGTTGCTGCCGAAATCGGAAAATTGGCGAGCGAAAGTGCACGGGCAGCTCAAACTACCAGAATGTTGATAGAGAGTACGGTTCATGAGGTGGAATCCGGAAGCCGTACCGTGAAAGAAACTTCAGAATCCTTAAATGACGTACTGTCAAACTTGGACGAAATCATTAATTCCATTCATGAACAGGTGGAATCTTCACAAAAACAATCAACTACTATGAATGAAATACAGTCTGCCATCGAGCAGATATCCTCTGTAATCCAGTCTACCTCTGCTACAGCAGAAGAGAGTTCTGCGATTAGTGAAGAGCTGTTTGCACAGTGTGAGAGTCTGGACAGTTTGATTGATCAGTTTAAGCTAGAGAAAAAAAACTAAACCAGAAGGGGCGGTGATCCAAAGATGTTATCATCTATGAGTCAACGCCCTTATCTAATATATATTCATAGAGCTGATAATCCAATTATAAAATATTTTATCAACATAAATAATAATATAAATAAAAGGCTGAACTCTGTAATGAGCTTCAGCTTTTTTGCATTTCGTCAATTGGGAAAATTCAGGTTTTATCATATACATAAAATTGAATTAATATAAAGTCAACATTGTTACAATGTAATAAATGCAATACCACATAAATAAACATTTAACGTGTGGTATTGTATTGACTTATAATTACACCAATGATATAATTACGGTAAAATGACACAAAACCACAAGTAAGGAGGTTGGTATGATGGCTGAAACCAAAAAAGGATATGAAAAATCACCTCGTATACAAAAACTAATGGATGCGTTATACGAGAAAATGCCAGAGATTGAATCAAAACGTGCAGTTTTAATCACGGAATCGTATCAGCAGACGGAAGGAGAGCCTATCATCAGTAGACGCTCCAAGGCTTTTGAACATATAGTAAAGAATCTTCCAGTAGTAATTCGAGAGAACGAATTAATAGTAGGAAGCGCGACTGTTGCAGAAAGAGGATGTCAAACCTTTCCTGAGTTCTCTTTTGATTGGTTAATCGCTGAACTTGATACCGTAGCGACTAGAACAGCCGATCCGTTTTATATTTCAGAAGAAGCAAAAAAAGAGTTAAGAGAAGTACATAGCTATTGGAAGGGCAAAACAACAAGTGAATTAGCAGATTATTATATGGCTCCGGAAACGAAACTTGCAATGGAGCACAATGTATTTACACCAGGTAACTATTTTTATAATGGTGTAGGGCATATTACTGTGCAGTATGATAAGGTAATCGCTATTGGTTACGAAGGAATTAAAGAAGAAGTTTTAAGCAGAAAAAAGGAATTACACCTAGGTGATGCAGATTATGCAAGTCGCCTTAATTTCTATGACGCTGTAATTAGAAGCTGTGATTCAGCTATTCTGTATGCGAAACGATATGCAGCGGAAGCAAAAAGACTAGCACTAACTTGCCAGGATGAAAAGAGAAAACAAGAACTTTTAACGATTGCAAGAAATTGTGAGAGAGTTCCGGCTAAGGGTGCGACTACTTTCTATGAAGCATGTCAGGCATTTTGGTTTGTACAACTATTATTACAGATTGAATCAAGCGGACATTCGATCTCTCCGGGAAGATTTGACCAATATTTATATTCCTATTATAAAGCAGATCGTGAAGCAGGTAGAATCACTGGTGAAGAGGCTCAAGAAATCATTGACTGTATCTTTGTGAAATTAAATGATATTAACAAGTGTCGTGATGCTGCTTCTGCGGAAGGCTTTGCAGGATATGGAATGTTCCAGAATATGATTGTTGGCGGACAGGACAGTAACGGAAGAGATGCCACGAATGAACTTAGTTTTATGATATTAGAAGCATCAATGCACACAATGCTTCCACAGCCTTCCCTAAGCATTCGAGTATGGAATGGTTCTCCTCATGATTTATTAATAAAAGCTGCGGAAGTTACCAGAACGGGTATTGGTTTACCTGCTTATTATAACGATGAGGTAATTATCCCGGCAATGATGAACAAGGGTGCGACGATAGAGGAAGCAAGAAGTTATAACATTATCGGTTGTGTGGAACCTCAGGTACCTGGAAAGACCGACGGATGGCATGATGCAGCATTCTTTAATATGTGCCGTCCATTAGAGATGGTATTTTCCGGTGGGTATGAAAATGGAAAATTAGTTGGTGCTCCAACTGGTTCGATTGAAAATCTCACTACATTTGATGCCTTTTATGAAGCTTATAAAACCCAGATGGAATACTTTATTTCTTTACTTGTCAATGCGGATAACTCTATTGATATGGCTCATGCAAAACTTTGTCCATTGCCATTTGAATCCTCTATGGTGGAAGATTGTATCGGACGTGGATTATGTGTTCAAGAGGGTGGTGCAAAATACAACTTTACCGGACCACAAGGGTTTGGTATTGCCAATATGACAGATTCCTTATATGCGATTAAGAAACTTGTATATGAAGAAGGCAAGGTTTCCATCACCGAATTAAAAGAAGCACTTCTACATAATTTCGGCATGGGAACAAAGAAAACTTTCAGTAATGAAATTTCGTATCAACCAATTGATATTAAGTTAGCGCAGCAAATTACAGTACAGATTGTAAAAGAATTGAGAGAACACGGAAAAGAACCTTCCGAAAAAGAAATAGAACAAATTCTAAAGACAGTCCTTGAGGCAAAAAAAGAAAGTACACAGAGTATAACACCTGTGGGTAACTCAAGTAATCAGTCAAGATATCAAGAGATTCTACAGATGATTGAAGTGTTACCAAAGTACGGTAATGATATTCTAGAGATTGATGAATTTGCACGAGAGATTGCTTATACCTATACAAAGCCATTACAGAAATATAAAAATCCTAGAGGCGGTGTATTCCAAGCTGGCTTATATCCAGTTTCCGCAAATGTTCCGTTAGGTGAACAAACAGGGGCTACCCCAGATGGAAGACTTGCAAATACCCCAATTGCAGATGGTGTTGGACCAGCGCCGGGACGTGATACCAAAGGTCCAACAGCAGCAGCCAATTCCGTGGCACGCCTTGACCATATGGATGCGACGAATGGAACCTTATACAATCAAAAATTCCACCCATCTGCGTTACAGGGCCGTGGTGGATTAGAGAAATTCGTAGCATTAATCCGTGCCTTCTTTGATCAAAAGGGTATGCATGTACAGTTTAATGTAGTAAGCAGAGAAACTTTATTGGACGCACAAAAGCATCCAGAAAACTATAAACATTTGGTAGTACGTGTTGCTGGTTATAGCGCCTTATTCACTACATTATCTAGGTCTTTACAGGATGATATTATTAATCGAACTACACAAGGGTTCTAAAATAGGTACAGGTAAATCGAATCGATAGGAAGTGAAACTGGCAGTATTTCTTGATACAAAAAGTGTAAGAACGGAACGGAGTTAAGATGGATGACTTAAATGTAAAAGGTAGAATATTTGATATTCAACGTTATTCTATTCATGATGGAAATGGAATTCGCACTATTGTATTTCTGAAAGGCTGTGCGTTTCGATGCCGTTGGTGCTGTAATCCAGAGTCTCAGGAACATCAGATTCAGACGATGAAGGTTCAAGGTAAAGATAAAATAATCGGTACGGATGTTACCGTTTCTGAAGTTTTAGAGGAAGTTTTAAAAGACCGTAGCTACTATCAAAGGTCTGGCGGAGGTGTTACTCTTTCAGGTGGTGAGGCTTTATGTCAACCGGAATTTACGTATCACCTATTACATGCCTGCAAGGAAGAAGGTCTACATACGGCAATGGAGAGTACTGCTTTTGCAGACTATAAAGTGATTGAGAGGATTTTACCAGTTCTTGATCAATATCTTATGGATATTAAACATGTAAACGCAGAGAAGCATCGATTATTTACCGGACAAAGCAATGAACTAGTTCTTGAAAATGCTAGAAAAATTGCAGCTTCCGGAGAAACCGAGCTAATTATTAGAGTTCCAGTCATACCAACATTTAATCAAACTGAATCTGAAATTGCAGCGATAGCTGATTTTGCTGGAAGTTTACCAGGTGTTAAAGAAATGAACCTGTTACCATATCACCGTTTGGGGCAAGACAAATACGAAGGGTTAAATCGTGAGTATGCACTCATGGGAATTATGCCACCAAGGATTGAAGAAATGGAACATTTAAAAAGAGTTGCGGAAAAACACTCTGGATTACTAGTGAAAATTGGTGGATAGACATATTCAGGATGGATACCAATGGAAATGCCGTTCGCGGCAGAATGAGAGGAAACTATGGGAATTTATGATTCAATGACAACCGAAGATAAACTTCGTATTGTACAGGAATTAGTTCCTGGTAAGCAGATATCTCTGGCTCACATAATAGCTGCACCAGACCCACTTCTAATGGAAAAATTATGTTTTCAAAAGGAAAACGAGAGGATGAAGGCCGCTATTGGAATTTTAACCATGAGTCCTGCGGAGACCGCAATTATTGGAGCTGATTTAGCGTTAAAGGCATCGGGGGTTACACTGCAAAATGTTGATTATGCCAGTGGTACCTTGGTATTTACAGGAACAGTATCTGAGGTAGAAGCCGCGATGAATGCGGTTGTGGAGTATTCGAAGCGCACTTTGTCATTTACGGTATGTGACATAACACGTACCTAGGACAGTGTGAAGAAAATTTCTAAGTTGACAAAAGACGTCGCCTAAGAAATTCTAAAACTTCACACTAGAAAAAACCACACAAAACAACAAATAAATTGAATAAACATGTTGACTTATGAGTGTTCGAGGAATATAATATAGAAAAACAAAGAAATTCAACGACAAAAGTCACAGGAAATAGAAGGAGGATCACTATGAACGAATATGAAATCAAAAAAGAGATATGTGAGATAGGACGCAGAATTTACAATAAGGGTATGGTTGCTGCAAATGACGGTAACATCTCTGTAAAATTAAATGAGAATGAGTTTTTATGTACACCAACTGGAGTTAGTAAAGGATTTATGACACCAGATTATATATGTAAGGTAGATAAAGATGGTAAAGTACTTCAAGCTAATGGAATATATAAACCATCCTCAGAAATCAAGATGCATATGAGAGTATACAAAGAGCGCCCAGATGTTAATGCTGTAGTTCATGCTCATCCAATGTATGCAACAAGTTTTGCAATTGCAGGAATTCCTTTGACACAGCCAATTATGCCAGAAGCAGTTATTTCCTTAGGTTGCGTTCCAATTGCTGAGTACGGTACACCTTCTACTGACGAGATTCCAGATGCAATTTCTAAGTATATTCAACATTTTGATTCTATTTTATTAGCAAACCATGGTGCATTAAGCTTCTCCGATTCTTTATTAAATGCTTATTTCAAGATGGAGTCAACAGAGTTTTACGCACAGTTATTATATCAGGCAAAGGTACTTGGAGGACCAAAGGAATTAAGTAATTCTCAGGTTCAGAGATTGTACGAATTAAGAAAAGAATTTGGAATGAAGGGAAAACATCCTGCTAATCTTTGTTCCAATACCAAAGAAGGAAAAGCAAGCTGTCATTGTTGTGGAGAAGATTGCAAAGCTAGTGGCTTAGATAACGCAGATTTAGTTGCTTCCATAACAAAAAAGGTGATTGAACAGCTAGGATTATAAGATTTGGTACTTACGAAATAATGAGTTTCGATAAGGAGGGATCGTAAGTGACAGTGAATGAACAGTTGGTTCAAGACATCATAAAAAATGTCGTGGCGAGTATGCAATTAACACAAACAAGTAAGACAGAACTTGGAGTATTCGACGACATGAATCAAGCAATTGAAGCTGCAAAAGAAGCTCAAATGGTTGTAAAGAAGATGTCAATGGATCAAAGAGAGAAAATCATCTCTGCAATACGTAAGAAAACGATAGAACACGCAGAAACACTTGCCCGTATGGCTGTTGAAGAAACTGGAATGGGAAATGTCGGGCATAAGATTTTAAAACACCAGCTGGTAGCAGAAAAGACACCTGGAACAGAGGATATCACGACCACTGCTTGGTCCGGTGATCGTGGCTTAACTTTAGTCGAGATGGGACCATTTGGTGTGATTGGTTCGATAACACCGTGTACAAACCCAAGTGAAACAGTCATTTGCAACACGATTGGTATGTTAGCTGGTGGAAACACAGTGGTATTTAATCCACATCCAGCAGCAATAAAAACCTCGAATTTTGCTGTACAGTTAATTAATGAGGCTTCACTTTCGGCAGGAGGTCCAGTCAATATCGCTTGTTCTGTTAAAAAACCAACACTAGATAGCAGTAAGGTAATGATGTCTCATAAGGATATTCCATTGATTGCTGCTACTGGTGGTCCAGGTGTAGTTACTGCTGTATTACAAAGTGGTAAGCGAGGAATCGGTGCAGGAGCAGGAAATCCACCTGCTTTAGTAGACGAAACAGCTGATATTAGAAAAGCAGCAGAAGATATCATTAATGGATGTACCTTTGATAATAACCTTCCATGTATTGCAGAAAAAGAAGTTGTTGCAATCGACAGTATAGCAAATGAATTAATGAACTATATGGTAAAAGAACAAGGTTGTTATGCAATCTCCAAAGAACAGCAAGATAAGTTAACCAATCTTGTGATAACACCAAAAGGATTAAATCGTAATTGCGTTGGTAAAGATGCAAAAACGTTACTTGGTATGATAGGAATTGATGTTCCATCCAATATTCGTTGTATTATCTTTGAGGGTGAAAAAGAACATCCTTTGATTTCCGAAGAGTTGATGATGCCGATTCTTGGTATCGTTCGTGCTAAGAACTTCGATGATGCGGTAGAGAAGGCGGTTTGGTTAGAACATGGTAATAGGCATTCCGCACATATTCATTCCAAGAACGTGGACCGTATTACTACTTATGCAAAAGCAATTGATACAGCTATCCTTGTTAAGAATGCACCTTCGTATGCAGCAATCGGTTTTGGTGGGGAAGGATTTTGTACCTTTACCATAGCAAGCAGAACCGGTGAGGGCTTGACAAGTGCAAGTACATTTACAAAACGCAGACGATGCGTGATGTCTGATAGTTTGTGTATCCGATAAAGTACCTAGGCACTTATATCTTAAATATACCAAAGTTCGTATGTAGTTAATTTAGTGTTTAAAAAAAGAAGTTTTACTGGAAAAGCGATAATTAACTACATGCGTAGCATTCAATAAGGAAGGAGAAAACGTTAACATGAATTCTGAAAGCATAGAACAGATTGTTCGTCAGGTACTAGCTGGTTTATCAGAAGCTCCAAAGAGCACTGCTACCGTGCCAAGCGCGGGTATCCCAGAGAAAGCCAGAGTTGCAGTATTGACGGAGCTAGAAAAGATTGAATTAAAAGAGTACCCATTACCTCCAATTGGAGATGATGACATCTTAGTAAAGGTGGAAGGCTGCGGTATTTGTGGTACTGATGCTCATGAATATAAAAGAGATCCATTTTCCTTGATTCCGGTAGTACTTGGACATGAAGGTACAGGCGAAATCGTGAAGATGGGTAAGAACGTTAAGTTAGACAGTGCTGGTAAGACGCTTTCCGTTGGTGATAAAGTGGTATCCTGCATGATTTTTAAGGATAATCCAGACATCACCATGTTTGACTTAAACAAACAAAATGTCGGTGGTGCAGATGTATACGGCTTACTGCCAGAGGATAAGGAAGTTCGCTTTAATGGTTGGTTTGCCGATTACATAGTAATTAAGGGTGGTTCTACAATTTTTAACGTAAGTGATTTGGACCTTTCCTCAAGAATTTTAATTGAGCCTTGTGCAGTATTAATTCACGCAGTGGAACGTGCTAAGACAACAGGAATTCTTCGTTTTAACAGCAAAGTAGTTGTTCAGGGATGTGGTCCTATCGGTCTTATCTGTATTGCAGTTCTTCGTACTATGGGTATCGAGAACATCGTTGCAGTAGACGGCGAAGCAAAGAGATTAGAGTTTGCAAAGGAAATGGGTGCTGTGGCAAGCGTGAATTTCAAAGAGCATCAGGGTATTGAAAATCTAGCAAAAGCAGTAGAAACAGCTTGCGGAGGAAAACCAGCAGATTTCGGTTTCCAGTGTACAGGAGCTCCGGCAGGGCACTCCAATATCTATAAGTTTATCCGCAATGGCGGTGGACTTTGCGAGTTAGGATTCTTCATTAATGGAGGAGATGCAACTATTAATCCTCACTTTGATATTTGTGCAAAGGAATTAACTGTAGTTGGTTCATGGGTATATACCTTACGTGATTATGCAACTACCTTTGATTTCTTAAAGAGAGCGAAGGGAATTGGGCTTCCTATGGAGAAATTGATTACTCATTCCTATCCATTGGAGCAAATTAACGAAGGCTTTCAGACAAATCTCGCGATGACAGGTCTTAAGATTGCTATCGTAAACAAATAAGAAAAAGCTTGCTACGCGAACTTTTCTTTAATATGAATAAGAAAAAGCTCATTTTACGAACTTTTCCTTATCATGAATAATGAATAAGAGGTATTGGATATGGGTTTAGCAGTTGGATTTTTAGAGGTATATGGTTTGACGGCAGCATTTGTGGCAGCCGACGCCGGATGTAAGGCCGCTGATGTAACCTTGGAACCATTTGACCGAAATAAGCCGGCAAATGCAGATAAACTTCCCGTTCCATTATTGGTTACGATAAAATTCAGAGGCTCCATCGAGGATGTCAATGCAGCTTTAGATGCAGCGAAAATAGCTGCAAAGCAAGTTACCGATGTCGTATCCATTCATACGATAGCCGCTCCTGAGGGTGATGTGAATAAGATGCTTCACTTAAGCGGCTTTGATAAGAATTAATTTGAAAAACTATGTTCAAATTATGAATTATGCAGTATTCAATTTGTATGCTTGAATTTGCAATGGATGAGATAAGAAGAAAGGGGCTTGGCATTATGGGAAAATCGTTAGGATTTATTGAAATCAGTGGTGTAACCGCGGCTATTGATGCTCTCGATATTATGTGCAAAACAGCAGGTGTCGAGTTAGTTACATGGGAGAGAAAGATGGGTGGAAGGTTGGTCACAATCATCGTAACCGGATCTGTTTCCGAAGTAACACAGGCAGTAGAATCAGCGGTCAATCAGGCAATTAAAAAACCAGTGGCCCATGCAGTCATTGCAAATCCTCATGAAGAGGTTCTTCGATTGGTAGAGATCAGCGCAAGTAGAATGAAGCCACAAGACGAAGAAATGTAGTGCAATAGAAGGCAGGGTGATAACATATGGATGATAAGTTAGATAAAAAGTCGAATTCGACAAGAAAAGCTGAGATTACTGGAGAGGGGAAAAAGCCTCGCAGTACATCCAAAGCATCACTTACCGGACAAAGCAGTGATGCGGTAAGCGGTAGCAACATTTCCATGGAAGTTATGAAAACTAAAAATATAAATGAAGAGGTTACTGTTGATACAACAGTTCTAAAGGAGGAAAAAATTATGGCACAGGAAGCATTAGGAATGATCGAAACAAGAGGTTTAGTAGCAGCAGTTGAGGCTGCAGATGCAATGTTAAAGGCAGCTAACGTAACATTAGTAGGAACAGAAAAAATCGGTTCAGGATTAGTAAGTGTTATGGTTAGAGGAGATGTAGGAGCAGTGAAGGCAGCTGTTGAAGCTGGTGCAGCTAGCGCTGGAAGACTTGGTGAGTTAGTAGCTACTCATGTAATCCCAAGACCACACTCTGATGTTGAGAAAATTTTACCTGCAATTAAGTAATTTAACCCATTAAGGAAGTATCCCGCTTCTAAGCAAAGCGTAAGAGGGATACTTGCTCCCACTGAAATAGCAACGTAGTTGCTAATGGGTTACGAGTAAGTAGCGTTTTGTCAGCGTAGCTGATAGCGAATTACGAGTATCCTTAACGAAGGAATAATCTTTAAACTTCTTATGACATGGATAAAGTGACGATGGTTGCTTTATCCATTTAAAAAAATAAGGATTTACATAGCTACAAAGAGATAGAATAGAGCACAGATGATAGAAGATACAGAACAGAGCTAGAAGTACGAAAGATACAAAATAAAGAAAGAGATATTAAAAAATCTATCACAATTAGCACATAACTAATAAATAGTAAAGCAGGTGAACGACTTGGAAGATAATCAAATTGAACTCATAACCCGAATGGTATTAAATGTACTGCAAGAAAAGCAAAGTGGCAAAACAGGCTTCGCTGTTCCGGTCGGTGTGTCTGCAAGACATATTCATCTAACACAGGATCACGTAGAGCAATTGTTTGGAATGGGTTATGAATTAACTAAGAAAAAAGACCTTATGGGTGGCCAGTTTGCAGCAAATGAAACGGTAACCATTGTAGGATTAAAGCTTCGAGCTATAGAGAATGTAAGAATATTAGGACCAGTGAGAAAGGCATCTCAGGTTGAGGTTTCTGCAACCGATGCAATCAAACTGGGAGTTAAGGTGCCAATAAGAGAATCCGGTAACATAAAAGGTTCTGCTCCGATTGCAGTGGTTGGACCAAAGGGTGCGATTTACTTGGATGAGGGATGTATTATTGCAAAACGTCATATCCATATGTCACCAGCGGACGCATTGTCAGCTGGAGTTAACGATGGAGATATTGTTTCTGTTAAAGTAGACGATGAAAGAGAGACCGTATTTCATCAGGTACAAATCAGAGTAGATAGTAGCTTTACTATGGAGATGCATATCGATACGGATGAGGCGAATGCTGCAAAAATTACATGTGGACAGATGGTAACGATTTTATAAACTTGAGTCTTAAAAACTCTTAATTGGAGGGATTAATATGTTAATCGGCAAAGTGATTGGTAGTGTCGTTTCAACAAGGAAGAATGAGCATCTTGTAGGAAATAAATTTATGATTGTTGAACCGTTAAAAAGCTTTCGAGAAAATAGAATTGTAGCAATTGATAATGTAGGAGCTGGAATAGGCGAGTATGTGTTGGTTGCGGGGGGTAGTGCTGCAAGGATAGGCTGCGGCGCAGAAAACTCGCCGATTGATGCGGCAATTGTTGGAATTATTGACGATGCAACAGGACTGGAGTAAGTGTGAAGAGAATTTCTAAGGCGCCAAAAGACGCCGCCTAAGAAATTCTAAAACTTCACACTGGAGATTTGTGCCTGCGTCATCCTCGGCACCAATCTCAAAGTGAAAGAACGATTTCTTTCGCTTTGCCTACTTAGCAAACACAAACTCCAACTACGCAGAAATGAGGAAAAAAATAATGGTGTTAGAAGAGCTTAGCCAAATTGTGAAAGAATATGGAATCTGTGGAGCCGGCGGAGCCGGTTTTCCTACTTATGCGAAGTTTTCTAATAAGGTGGATACTATTATTCTAAATTGTGCAGAGTGCGAGCCTTTGTTAAAGTTACATAGACAATTGTTACGAGACAGAGCATATGAGGTACTGAAAGCTTTTTCTATAATAGCAGAAAGTATTGGTGCAAAGGAAGCAATTATAGTCGTAAAACCTTCTTATAAAAACACAATTGCTGCGGTAGAGGCAGAGATCAGTGCTTACAAAAATATGAGCCTAAAACTTTGCAAAGAAGTGTACCCAGCTGGTGATGAAGTAGTATTGATTTACGAAGCAACAGGTAGAGTTGTAAAGCCAGGTGGTTTACCAGTAGACATAGGCGTAGCAGTATTTAATGTAGAAACAGTATATAACGTTTATGAAGCTGTTATAAATCATCGACCAGTGACAAGCAAATTAGTATCTGTAGTAGGTGAAGTAAAAGAGCCCAAAACAGTACGAGTGCCACTTGGTATGACGGTAAAAGAAGTTGTAGAAATGGCAGGCGGTATCACAACAAAAGAGCCAGCTTATCTTATGGGCGGTCCAATGATGGGTTCTGTTGAAAGTGAACAGCATTTAATAACGAAAACATCGAATGCCATTATAGTGTTACCAAAGGATCATTATGTGATTATTCGTAAGGAAAGTAAGCCATCTATCGATTTAAAAAGGGCAGCAGCAGCTTGTTGTCATTGTGAGATGTGCACGGATCTTTGTCCTAGACATTTATTAGGACATCCAAGTAATCCGCACCTTTTTATGCGAGCTGCGACCTGTAAGGATGTTCAAAATCCTCAGATATTTTTAGACACCATGTATTGTTGTAGTTGTGGACTTTGTTCTATGTACGCTTGTGGTCAAGGTTTATCACCTGCAAGTCTAATCACCTTATACAAGCAGGGGTTACGCCAAAATGGTGTGAAACCAGAAGTGTTAGAGCCAGCGCCAGTAGAACCTTCTAGACAATATCAGAGAATTCCAGTAGAGCGTTTAATGAAACGACTTTGTCTTACTCACTATAATGTTCCAGCTCCATTATTTGAGGAGCTACAGAAGGCAAAAAGGGTGAAGGTAAAATTAAGTCAGCATGTTGGTGCACCTGCAGTTTCTATTGTTTCTGTTGGAGATAAGGTGGTAACAGGACAATTGATTGCAAAAAACAAGGATGGTCTTAGTTTACCGGTTCATGCTTCGATTGATGGAACAGTGTTAGAAGTGAATAATCAGTATATTATGATAGATGCAGTGTAAAGTGGCACGTTAATTGGTAGCATACGATATTATAGTGCATACGACGATGGCGTACACTATAATAGCACAGAAAGGATAATCCATGAGTAAAGCAATTGGAATGGTAGAATATAAAACCGTATCATCAGGTATAATGGCAGCGGATTTGATGGTTAAGACAGCAGATATTGAAATCGTGGAAGCGCAAACCGTATGTCCTGGTAAATATATTATTTTGATCACTGGTGATTTAAGTGCGGTAAATGCTTCTGTAGAGGCAGCCAGAATTCAGTTTGAAACACATCTCATTGATAGTTTCATTCTTGGTAATCCTCACGATGGTATCTTACCAGCAATTTATGGTGCAACTGTAGTGGAAGATATCGAAGCTCTTGGTGTGTTAGAAACTTACTCTGCAGCATCCATTATCGTTGCAGCAGATGTTGCAGCAAAAACAGCAGCGGTAGAATTAGTAGAGGTTAGAGTCGCACGTGGTATGTGCGGTAAATCCTATCTTATGTTAACTGGTGAAATTGCATCCGTAACCGCTGCAATTGAAGCTGCAAAGAAAGCCATTGAAGAAAATGGTATGTACTTAGACAGCTCTGTACTTGCCCATCCAGATAAGAAGTTACGCAATAAGTTGATGTAGTAAGTGATATAGGTTACTTTTAATTTATAAATAGCTTAGCTTGAAGAGGTGCGCATGATAAAGAGGATTGCGTACCTTTTTATTTGGGAGGTACTTACTGGATAAGTATCAAAATACTGAAATTTTGGAGTATGTAAAATATCCTGATATATTGATAGATGATCTAGATAATATCTTAGATGCGACAAAAGCTTGAGAGAATGAAATTTAATATGGAGTACTTAAAGTGTGGCATGAAAAAGGTAACACTGTTCTAAGGATTGATTTTAGGTAAATAAATCATTATACTATGCATAGAGTTAGGTAACGTATCTGTTGAGGTTTACATAAGTGTTTCATGGATTATAATATCACAAAGGATATATGACTAAATAGTTGATAGAGAAGAGTTATGGGGGAATGTTAATGTTAGCAATAGAACGTAAGAATTTGATATTAGCAAAGTTACAAAAAGAAAATAAAGTTGTGGTTAGTGAACTAAGTCAAATGTTTGATGTTTCAGAAGAAACAATTCGAAGAGATTTAGAGAAACTTGATAAAGAGGGACTTGCGATCAAGACCTATGGTGGTGCAGTCTTAAATGAAAATAATAATGCAGAATTACCATTTACCGTTCGAGAGAATACCAATGTTTCACAAAAGCAGAAGATAGCAGAGATTGTTGCAGGGCTTATTAAAGATGATTCAACAATCATGTTGGATGCAAGTTCTACGGCATTATTTGTTGCTAGAAATATTAAGCATAAGAAAAATATAACGCTTATTACGAACTCAATTGAAATTTTAGTAGAATTAGCAGATGTGTCTGGGTGGAATATTTTATCAACCGGGGGAACTGTAAAAGAAGGTTCCTTAGCTTTGGTTGGACATCAGGCAGAGAAAATGTTAAGTTCCTATCATGTGGATATTGCGATTGTTTCCTCAAAGGGAATCGATTCCATTGAAGGATTTTCCGATTCTAGTGAAACACATTCCGAAATAAAAAAGAAGATGTTAGACTGCGCCTTTAAGAAAATCTTAGTAGTGGACACTTCTAAGTTTGACAGGATATCATTTAAAAAAATTGGAGAAATATCCAATCTAACTACAATAGTAACAGATTGTGAGCCAAGTGATCGTTGGAAAAAGGTGTTTGATTCTGCTAAGGTAGAGTATTTATATCCAGGGAAACAGGAGTAGCATTGAAAAGGTGGGGTTACCATATGGAGGAAACACAGCTGGATTTATCTATCGTTAAGTCTGATGGGAATAATCTTGAAGAATTTGTGGAAGTAAGGCCATGGCAGCGGTTCTGGGCTAGAGGACTTGACAATATTTTATTTATACTCCTTGTATCTTTCTTGCTTAAAAAACTTTTACAAGCAGAAATAATGGAGTTTCAATCTTTTCTGATTTACTTGTTGGCTATGTTTATATGGACATTTATCGAGGCTATTTTATTATGCACATGGGGTACAACGCCCGGTAAATTCCTTTTTAACGTGACAATCCGTAATGCAGATGGGGAAAAGCTAGGATTTGTATCTGCATTGAAACGAAGCCTTTTGGTTTGGATTTATGGAATAGGATTCGGAATCCCTGTCATATCCATTATCGGACTGATTAGCCAATATAAAAAACTGACTAAAATGAAGTCTACGACGTGGGATCGTAAAATGAAGGTTATCGTTCGGCATGATTACTTGCGAGGTACAAAAACAGTAATTATCGTGACAGCATTTGCCTCTATTGTGATATCCCGGATCTACGTTCCTTTAGTGAATGAGATTGACGAGCAAAGAATGCTGTATTACGAGACTCCGGGTTCTGCGATATCTTTCAACAGCAACGGATATTCCTTAATGGACAGTGGGGAGTATCAGAAGGCAAAAGAGCAATTTTTAATGGGTTTAGACGCGAACCCGACTTTTGCAGTGGAAGGTACACTACTCAATAATTTAAGCTGGGCATGCTTTTCATTGGGTGAATATGATGAAGCGCTTAAATACAGTGAGGAAAGTCTAGCGATTGATGATCATAGCAGTGCAAGTTACACCAATTATGCTAACGCCCTATCTATGCTTGGAAACAATAGTGAGGCGGAGGAAGCATATAAGAAAGCCTTGGATTTGGATAAAGTAAACGCTTATGCATATTACGGTATTGGTATGCTTAAGTATGATGATTATGCTTATAAGGAAGCCATTGATGCATTTAGTGAATATACCAGATTGAAAAAGAAGGATGCGGATGGTTGGTGCTATCTGGGACTGTCATATCTTTATAACAAAGATATGGTAACAGCAAAGGAATGCCTTGATAAGGCAATGAAAATTTCTCCCGAAGATGTCTTTATTATA
Organism: Lachnoclostridium sp.; assembly: GCF_031997925.1. NCBI lineage: Bacteria > Bacillati > Bacillota > Clostridia > Lachnospirales > Lachnospiraceae > Lachnoclostridium > Lachnoclostridium sp. The sequence continues at coordinate 65,001 of NZ_DAMADT010000002.1, forward strand.
AGCAGTATGGCTAATTATTACCGGTATGTTGGTGATTCGCAAAAGGCTGAAGATTTATATAAAAATGCCCTTGAAAAAAATCAGGACGATTATGATTTGTTGTATTCTATGGCTGAATTCTATCAGGATAAGGAAAAGTATGACGAAGCCATCCAATATGCCGACCGTGCCATTAATGCTGACGAGTCGAGATATAAAGCATACGGTATAAAGGCACAGATATTTTTCTGGCAAGGAGAAAAGCAAAAAGCAATTGACACAATTGATCTGATGATAAGTAATAATCTCGATAATGCTTATGTTTATTATGTTGCCGGTAATTTGTACATGAACGAATACGAGTACAAGCTTGCTGTTGAAAATTATGATAAAGCACTTGAAATGAATCCTCTTAATGAAGATGCCTGTATAGGGAAAATCAGGGCTCTTTATTTTAGTAAGCGCTACACCGCTTGCCTGAAATATGCGCTTATTGCAGAGGATCAATTTAATAATAGTGAAATTTCATGGTATATAGGAAATGTGTATTCCAGGCTTAGTGATTCTGCACAAGCACTGGAGCATTACAAAAAGGCACTTGAAAAGAATGAGGAGGATGCGTACCTTTTAATGGATATAGGCTGGGAATACTATTATACTGAGGATTTCACCAATGCAAGCCTATATGCGGATAAAGCATTACAGATAGATGAGACCAATTCCAATGCGACAAGCCTTAAAAAATTGATTGAAAAAAGGCAAACCAATGTAATTGATCAAGTTACGGAATTTATAGAAAAAAATTATATGTATTATAAATCCAACGCATCATACACTTCATTAAAAAACAGCTTAAAAACAAATCAATCGGAGAAAATTGAGGATATAAGCAAGCTTTTTGATTCGATACATAAAGATAATGATTCGTTTTCCTTTATGCTTAGCGGAGAGGACTATAAGCGTTACCTTGAGTACCAATCCGGTAAAACAGTGGAGCATGAAGCTGTCGGTGATAATATAAACTATATTAGGATAACCAGCTTCTCTGGTAGTACAGCTAACGAGTTTCTGGATGTTGTTGATGGCATTGAAAATACCGAAGACAAATATCTGATCATTGATTTAAGAGGCAATGGCGGCGGTGATACAAACAGTGGGTGCGATATTTTGGATTTTTTACTTCCGGATTGCGTGGTATGTAATCTGATATATAAGGATGGGTATTCCGATTCTTACTATTCGGATGATGCGTATATACCATTTAAGCATATTTTTGTCCTGACAGATGAAAATAGTGCCAGCTGCTCGGAACTGGTAACCCTGGGCTTAAAAACTTATCTTGATAATGTAACTGTCATAGGCAGAAAAACCTTTGGAAAAGGGGTAGGGCAGTTTTTGTTCGAGGATAAAACCAGAGGGTTTGTCATATTTTTAGTCAATCATTATTGGAACGTACGTGAAGAGAATATAATGGGAAAAGGCATAGAGCCTGATATTGAAGTTCTAGGGGATTCTATTGAGTTATACATGAATGAGGTATATAATCTGACGGAAAGTATGCAGTAACATGCAAATTATGTTATAAAACCTTGAATAATATACCAAAAAATGATAGAATATTACAGAAACTAATAACAGACGGATTAATAACATGATTTTTTAAAGGGCAAAACTAAATTTTGCTTTTTGTTATTACTGTTTGTTTCACTAAACCACACAAAAGAGAAAATGGCATATAAGAAACTTATTACAATGTAATTAGATAAAATTTTAAAGTACATCCGATACCGAAAGAATGAGAAGTATGAATATGGAGGAAGAATAAT
>NZ_DAMADT010000002.1:66815-121310 GCF_031997925.1 Lachnoclostridium sp.
CTACTAATTATTTTAAGTTTGATGTTAATCATCCCGTCAGGAAAAGTTTATGCTGAGGAATCAGTGATCAATGCCTATACTACATCAAAAGAAGACGCAGTAGTTAATACCATAACATTTCCAGAAGAAGAAAACACATATTCCGAAGAATTAAAATTATCTAGAGGTGCTCTAATCATTAATGTTGCTGATACACAAGATACGAAGTATAGTATGGTAACGTTAACTATTTTTTCAGATGTGCAGAAGAAAACAAAAGTGGGCTCTGTAACTCGTTTTTACGGGGATAAGGAAACACAAAAAACAATTGAGATACCAAAAGACGGTACTTATACTGTTACATATGAATTATCACGTAGAAATGAACCACAGGAGATTTCCTTTCATGTGACTTATAGTGAGGTGCTAAATAAGGACCAAACATTAAAAAAAGGAGAAACAGTGGTAGGCTATCTTAGCTCCGATCTAAAAGAAACATTATATAAGATAACTATTGAAGAAACGGGTTACATAAGTGTGAAAATGGAGACAGACAGTCCTTATGGTAGTATAGCATATATGAGTATCTTAGACTCTAAGAAGAAAGAATTAGAAAAAGAAGAATATGTTAATGTCCAGAGGAAGGATACCATGTACTATGGTGTTAAAAAGGGAACTTACTATATTAAGGTAAGATCAAGTGTTGGTATCTATTCTATCTCTTATTCCTTTCAAAAAGTAAAAGATAATGGAGCTGCAAAAAAAGCGGATGCAACTGCGTTAAGCTTAGGTGGAAAAGCGAAGAGTGGAGTTATTTTAGCAGACAGCAAGGACACTACTGCAGAGTGGTTTAAGTTTACATTGAAAGAAAGTACCAAGATTGCAATAAATGTTAGCGGAAATACCAATAATACCATGCGCTTTGAAATGGAAAGCGATTCTGTTAATTTCATATTTAACAATCTTAAAATAACAAATAATACGAAAGAAAGAACAGGAACTTTTACAAATGCATTACCGAAAGGAACCTACTATATAAAAGTTTATAAAGGAACATCAGGCTCATCTGGTAATTATAGTGTTCAAGTTACGAAAGAAAAGTAGTTTAATAAAATAGAAAAAATGCCAGTCAAATAATCATTTATGATTTTTGCAGGCATTTTTTTATTGCTTCAAAGCTTGTTTTGCTAATTACATGTTCCATCTTACAGGCATCTTCGACAGCGGTTTCATTATCAACCCCAAGGCTTACAAGCCAAGAAGTAAGAAGATTATGGCGTTCATATATCATCTCTGCAATTTCTTTACCAGAATTAGTGAGATAAATAAAACCAGCATCCGTAACAGTAATATATCCATTCTCTCTTAGGTGTTTCATAGCAACACTGACGCTGGATTTCTTATAATTTAACTCATTCGCAATGTCAATGGAACGCACGACCGGTAAGGATTTACTTAAGATTAATATTGTTTCTAAGTAATTTTCAGATGATTCATTTATTTTCATAAAAACCTCATTTCTAAGTGACAATTTGTAAAATTATATCATCCAGTATATCGTCCAGTATAACATAATATAAACATAATATCAAATTAGGAAGTACTACTTTTGGATTACATTCATTTGGCGCATACCAATAGTTTTTTAACAATCGACGGATATGAAGTGGTTTATAAAAATATAAAATTAGTAAATGAGAAATATTCTCATTTAAGTTATTGACATCAAACATTGGTTAGTATATACTAACTGTCAGAAAGAAGGAAGGACTAATTGGGAAGGACGTGAGGGTTATGCCATTATCCATGGCGAAAAAAGGTGAAGTGAGCGTTATACAAAATATAAGCGGTAAAGAAGAAACAAAAAGATTTTTAGAGAGTCTTGGTTTCGTTACAGGTAGCTTAGTAACAATAGTTTCTGAACTTGGCGGTAATATCATTGTCAATATCAAAGAATCGAGAGTTGCGTTAAATAAGGAATTGGCTAGTAAAATTATGATTCAGATTCAGGGATAATTTGTTAAAAGTAATAGAAATGGATCAAGAGAAAGAAGGGTAGAAACATGAAGACACTTAGAGAAATTCCATGTGGGCAAACAACAACAGTCGTTAAAATCAATGGTACCGGTCCTATAAAACGTCGTATAATGGATATGGGGATAACCAAGGGAACAGATATTCATGTAAATAAGGTAGCGCCACTTGGGGATCCAATAGAATTAACTGTAAGAGGATATTCTTTATCTTTACGTAAAGCAGATGCTGACATGATAGAGGTAGAGTAATTTTTTTACTTATAGGTTAGTAATAACTAATCACAATTAGAGACGTGAAACATGCTAATTATATCCTGAACGAATTACATGATATCAAAGGCTAGACTGAGTCTCGTTATAACAAGGATATAAAATAAAAGAATAAGAATGGAAATAAACAGGGAGGCTCTAAATGTCAATAAAAATAGCACTAACAGGAAATCCAAACTGTGGGAAAACAACTTTATTTAATGCTTTAACTGGATCTAATCAATTTGTTGGAAACTGGCCGGGTGTTACCGTAGAAAAGAAAGAAGGTAAATTAAAAGGATTTAAGGATGTAATTCTAACTGATTTACCGGGCATTTACTCACTATCACCATACACATTAGAAGAAGTTGTTGCGAGAAATTATTTGATGGGAGAAAAGCCAGATGCCATTATCAATATTATCGACGGTACGAATCTAGAACGTAACTTATACCTAACTACTCAACTTTTAGAATTATCGATTCCTGTAATTATGGCAATCAACATGATGGATGTGGTTGAAAAAAGCGGGGATAAGATACATATCGATAAACTGAAAGAAGAATTAGGCTGTGATGTTGTTGAAATATCAGCATTAAAAGGAAAAGGTATTACTGACTTAGCGAAAAAAGCAGTGGAGTTAGCGCAGAGTAAGCAATTAGTCGAAAAATCACCTCGTTTTTCTTCAGAGGTAGAAGAGGCAATCGAGAAAATTGAAGAGAGAATGCCAATTGAGGTTCCAATCGAACAAAAGCGCTTTGTTGCAATTAAATTACTGGAAAAGGATGATAAGATTGAGAATCAATTTAAAAATCTGCCAGTTGTAAACTCGGAAATTTCACAGCTTGAAGAATTTTATGATGAGGATACCGAGAGTATTATTACGAATGAACGTTATGTGTTCCTTACAAATATTACGAAGAAATGTTACCAAAAGCAGAGGAAAGAAAAACTAACTACTTCGGATAAGATTGACCGTATAGTGACCAATCGTATCTTGGCACTTCCAATCTTTGCAGCAGTGATGTTTCTAGTATATTTCGTGTCTGTCACAACGATAGGTGGCATGGTGACAGATTTGGTGAACGATGGAATATTTGGAGAAGGATTCTCCTTCTTTGGATCCTTTGTACCTGGAATACCAGTGTTAGTAGAGCAGGGATTAACTGCAATTGATTGTGCAGATTGGCTACAAGGCTTGATTCTTGATGGCATGATAGGCGGTGTAGGAGCCGTACTTGGTTTTGTGCCTCAGATGCTATTACTATTTCTATTCCTAGCATTTCTTGAGAGTTGTGGTTATATGGCTCGAGTTGCTTTCCTTATGGACCGAATTTTCCGTAAATTCGGATTATCCGGTAAATCCTTTATTCCAATGCTGATTGGTAGTGGATGTGGAGTTCCTGGAATTATGGCCTCCCGTACAATTGAAAATGACAGAGACCGAAAGATGACAATTATTACGACCACATTTATCCCTTGTAGTGCGAAGTTACCAATTATTGCTTTGATTGCCGGTGCTTTGTTTAATGGAACTTGGTGGGTAGCTCCAAGTGCTTATTTTATTGGTATTGCAGCGATTGTTACATCAGGTATCATATTAAAGAAGACGAAAATGTTTGCAGGGGATCCTTCTCCGTTTGTTATGGAATTACCTCCATATCATATGCCAACGGTAGGAAATATCCTTCGTAGTATGTGGGAGAGAGGATCTTCCTTTATTAAAAAAGCAGGTACTATTATTTTACTTTCTACTACTGTAATTTGGTTTGCCCAGAGTTTCGGATTTAAAGACGGAGTGTTTGGAATGGTTGAGGATATGAATGATAGTGTCTTGGCTGCATTTGGAAAGATTATAGCTCCAATCTTTACTCCGCTAGGATTTGGAGAATGGAAGTCAACAGTTGCAACCATTACCGGACTTATAGCGAAGGAAAACGTAGTTGGTACCTTCGGTGTATTGTATGGTTTTGGAGAAGTTGCAGAAGATGGTGTTGAAATTTGGGGAACACTTGCAAGCAGTATGACACCAATTGCAGCATACGCCTTTTTAGTATTTAATCTTCTATGTGCACCTTGTTTTGCAGCGATGGGAGCAATCAGAAGAGAGATGAATAATGCAAAATGGTTCTGGTTTGCGGTTCTTTACCAGACTGGATTTGCTTATATTATAGCATTTGTTATCTATCAATTCGGATCATGGATTAGCTTGGGTACCTTTGGTCTGTTTACTGTAATTGCATTACTTATATCAGCAATTTTTATATACCTATTGATTCGACCAAATGAAAAAGTTTTAGCAAAATAAAGTTATTTAATGTGTAAATAGCATGAACTGTACGTAAAGAAATTACGCTTAAGTATATGCTTTCAAACAAAGTTCAATTGAAATTGTAAGGTGTTAGCGCGCCGGAATGGAGGAAAATATGGGAACATTTCTTGTTTTACTAGTAGTTGTTGCGGTTATCGTGGTTGTATGCCGAAGCATTTATAACGATAGAAAAAAGGGAAAGGTTGGCTCCTGTGGATGTGATTGCTCCAAGTGTGGTGGTAGTTGCCATTAAGAGGAATAGAAACTTAAAAGAGATACAGGTAAGTGATAGGAGTTTATTGTGACTGAGAGCTTAGAAGATCATATACTGAAAAAACTTAAGGATAGCGGATACAGGATTACTAAAACAAGAATTATGCTGCTTCATATTGTTCTTAACGAAGAGTGTACGAGTTGCAAAGAGCTATTTTTTAAAGCAAGGCAATGTAATCTTGAGATTGGTTTAGCAACAATTTATCGATTTGTTAATACATTAGAAGAAATAGGGATCCTTAGACGCAAGAATATTCAAACTATGCTTCCTGATAGCACAAATGCGCCTTTCTATGAGGTTCAAAAAGAATTAAATCAATCAAAAAAAGAAAATTATCAGGTTTCATTAATAGCAGCAAGCAGCGAATTGTCAATTGTATTAGAGGACCATACTACCTACCGTCTTTCTGAATCTGAATGGAAGAAGGTATTAGAAACCGGACTTAGTGCCTGTGGATTCTCAATGCATAAGAATATAGCTACTGTAATAATGAGAAAAGGAGGCAATGTAAAAAGAATCAAGTTGACGTGATACGTTCACATACCAGCAGTGGCAACGCATTAATTGGTATATTAGAGCAGAAGACAGTAGCACTATAATTCAAAATATTAATAACGCAAAAAGTCGGGACAAAAGAATATGATATCCTCCTTGTAGTAAATAGTTTTTATTATTTAAACTGTCTAAACAAGGGGAGCTTATCAATCTATATCTCGACTTTTCTGTAATAAATGACAAGGAGAATTTATGAATCGTATTTTGGGGTTCCTTATCGATAATAACCACAATCTTTACAACTTCGACTTGAGTTTAAATTTCGAGTCGCACATTTAGGACAAATCCAGAAATCTATTTTTTTTACATCAGTTTCTAGTTTTTTTGTCTCATTTTCTGTATTAAGGGCATTCACCTTTTTTGATTTTTTAAATAATCCCATGACATTACCTCCCACGATAGGAAAATTTCTGTTACTATTATTTCTTGTATAGTATATTTTGGTACAAGTTATTGTATGACTAATGGTCATACCTTACTTGTTTGCAAGATATAAATCCTACCAAACTGAAACAAGCATTTATTATAAAACTATGTCGTTTTAAATTTTTTATGTTACAGAATCGTTATGAAGCTGCCATATTTTTAACAAAGATTGAACCTAGACTTAATAAGATAAGATGAGCAATATGCTGTTTGCTCGCAAGTAGGGAGGAAGTAAGTATTCAATGAACAAAAAAAGTACAAGAGAGGTTATTACTAAGAGAGAAGATATGCAAAACACAAGTACAAAATGTATCAAATGGCTAAGTCTCTTATTAATTGTAGCACTTCTTGGGAGTAATATAGCTCCAGGGATAGTACTAGCTAAGACTACGGAAGGCGCCACAAACGAACTACAAGAGGAGAGCGCACAAGACGATATAAATCAAGACGAGCTTAATATAGATGCAGAGACATTAAATCAGTTCGGTGAGAAGATAGACTATTTAAATATGTCAAAGAAAGCAACAATCTCAACAGAGAATAAGGCGATGTTAGTAGATATGACAGCGAGTGAATTATTAGGTGGTTCCTTTTTATCCAGCCGCTCCTATTTTGGGAAGTTTAATGACTTGATGTTTATCTTAACTACATTAAGGGAGGCTCCACTTACAGAGATTGTAACAGTAAGTAAGCGTGCTGCTTCACTCAAGGGAGATAATATCTTCGGATTCAAAGAAGGAGATAAGATTTCTCTCTATGATTTACTTCTATGTTTTTATTTCACAGGAAGTGAAGATGCTAGATTAGCTATCGTTGATCATATTGCTGGTAATGACACCACATTTATTGCTATGATGAATTCTGTTGCACGAAATATTGGATTAATAAATACGAATTACTCTAACGTAAATGGAGATTACAATAAAAGTCAGAAGACAATGCTATATGATATCTATTCCATTGTTTACGAATTATTGAATGAAGATTTTATGAATGAGGTTTTATCAGAAAATAATCATTTTATCACATATGAAAATAGCAATGGTATGACTGTAAGAAAAGCTTGTGTTAATCAGAGTTTGATAGATGCTAAAAGTGTGACAGTACCTGAGAACATGAACATTGTTTCAGTATTTTCAGGAAATTGCAAAATGCTTGGAAATGGACAAATCGTTTTAGCGAAAGGAGAAAATGGCCATTATTATCTTTCTATCTTAATGGAGGTGGATGAGAGAAGGGATATTGGAAAGGAATCAGGTAGAATCCTTGAGATAGTGAATGGGAAAGAGTATTTTGATGAAGAAATACCAACACCGATTCCAACTGCTACACCGACACCAACGAAGAAGCCAGAACCAACACCTAAACCAACAGTTATCCCTAAGCCAACACCAAAACCAACGGCAATTCCGACTCCTACTCCAATTGCTTACAAAGCTAAAATTCCAACCGAAAGCAACAACGCACGTTATCAGTTCCTTATGAATACAAATTATAAAGCATATACTATATATGATGCGCCTGTTGGATTCCGATCTGCAGCGGAAGCAGCTAAGAATATGACGGTAATAACCGTTCCGGTATGGAAGATGGATTCAGCAGGGAAAAAGTATTCCTCAACAATGAAGCTAACAATCCATAAGAAGCTTGCAAATGGAGTTTCTAGCATCTATAAAGAAATTTATGATTTACCAATGAAGTTTCCAATAAAGACAATGATAGGATATAGTTATCGAAAGATAGGAGGGGTAGGACTTAATAAATCCACTTTGCTATCCATTCATTCGTTTGGTGCTGCAATTGATATAAATCCAGGAGATTATGACAATGACTATTACCTAGGAAAAGGAAATGATTTAAGAAATAAATCGAATCCATATTGCATTCCAGATGAAGTGATTGAGATATTTGCAAGCTACGGTTGGTTCTGGGGAGGTGACTTTGAAATTTCTGCAGATACCATGCATTTTCAATATCTTGGACTAGAATTCTTATCGTATCAAGGAAAGAGCCCATTTCGAGAATTAAAATATAAAAATGGTTCTGTTATGAGTGGAATTGATGTTAAGAATCTTCAACAACGATTAAATCGCCTCGGATATAAGGTGACTGTCGATGGCACTTATGGAAAGAGCACCGAAACAGTCATAAAGAAGTTTCAAAAAGATAATAAACTAAAAGAAACAGGAGTAGTAAATTATTCTACTTGGGAAAAATTGATCAATTCAACACATTATATGGGATATGTATTTTAACCTCATCAGGGTTTAATGTGTTTCATGCCAGGCATAGCTATTAGTCATGCCTGGCTTTTTTATGTGCGCTCAGCATGGCGCAATCGAACTTCTGGTCTGGCGGACAAATGGAAGCTGCCTATGAAACAATATTAAAAGTACAAATACTATTATATATAATCCTAACATATATTGAGTAAAGAATAAGTAACACAATAGTTACTTTTTATTTTAATCATCTAAAGGAGATATGTAAAATGAATATGAGGTTTAAGGAAGTTATTTTAGCACCTATGAACTTATTATATAGAATTAAACCTGAATTATGTTTAAAGATTATATATCGCTTGAAGACTGGTAGAAAGTTAAATTTAAATAACCCAAAGACATATTCCGAAAAACTACAGTGGCTTAAACTCAATTATAAAAATAAACTTTTACCAATTTGTGCAGATAAATATAGAGTAAGACAATATGTAAAAAAATGTGGCCTCGAAAGTACACTTAAAAAATTATTATGGGAAGGGTATGACCCTAATGATATACCATTTGATAACCTACCACAGAAATTTGTAATAAAAGTAACACATGGATGTGGATGGAATATTATATGTAAAAATAAAAATCTTTTAAGTATTCCAAAAACAATAAAAAAATTGAAACGGTGGTTAAAACAAAAGTATCTTCCATGCTATGGTGAATGGTTTTATGGAGTTATTAAACCAAGAATAATTATAGAAGAATATCTTGATGACGGAACAGGTAAAGTGCCTAAAGATTATAAGATATTTTGTTTTCATGGAGAACCAAAATATATTGCAGCACATGTTGATAGATTCATAAATCATCGAAGGAAAATGTATGATATAGAATGGAAGCCATTTCCCATTACTGCCAGATATGTTGATCATAATCTACATGTAGAAAAACCAAAAGAACTAGATAAATTATTAGAATATGCCAGAATACTATCAAAAGAATTTATACATGTAAGAGTAGATTTATATATAGTGAATTCTAAAATATATTTTGGTGAATTAACTTTCGCTGATGAAGCTGGGTTTGGAACCATTTCTCCCAAAGAAATGGAGAAAAAAATAAGCAGCTGGATTAAATTACCTTTACCTAAATAAGAGGATTCTTAAAAAGATGATTAATGAGAGCTTAAGTAAATAGGCTATTTTTTTATTAAGGAGATATATAGAATGAATAAGAGTGTAAAGAAATTTATTTTAGCACCAATGAACCTATTATATAGAATTAACCCAGAATTAGATCTTAAAATCTTATATCGATTGAGAACCCATAGAAAGTTAAATTTAGAAAACCCAAAGACGTATACTGAAAAACTTCAGTGGCTTAAGCTTAATTATAAAAATAAACTGCTACCAATATGTGCAGATAAATATGAAGTAAGGCAATTTGTAAAAAAATGCGGTTATGAAAATATACTTACAAAGTTACTTTGGGAAGGGTATAACCCAGATGATATTCCATTTAAAGATTTACCCGGGCAATTTGTAATTAAAGTTACACATGGAAGCGGAATGAATATTATTTGTAAGAATAAAAACGAATTAAATAATTCGAAAACAATTAGAACATTAAAGCGGAGGTTAAAAGAAAAGTATCTTCCATGCTATGGGGAATGGTTTTATGGAGTCATAAGACCAAGGATTATTATAGAAGAATTCCTTGATGATGGAAGAGGTTACTCACCGGTGGATTATAAAATATTTTGTTTTCATGGGAAGCCTAAATTTATTATAGCACATGTTGACAGATTTACGAATTACCGAAGTAATATGTATGATTTGGAATGGAATCCTTTTCAGAATATTTCTATGAAAGATATAGATCCCAATTTAGTTGTAGAAAAACCTAAGGAATTAGATCAATTACTAAAGTGTGCAGAAATTTTATCGAAAGATTTTGTGCATGTTAGAGTTGATTTATATATATTGAATTCTAAAATATATTTTGGTGAATTAACATTTATGTGTGACTCTGGATTCGTAACGATGAATCCAATAGAAATTGAAGAAGAAATCGGAAGCTGGATTGAGATAAAGTAAGTATAACTTTATCTCATTCATTTACTGTTAAGAGTAACATTTTCGACAATTCAGCAATATAATATACAAATTGAATCAAAAAAGAGGTGTTTTTGTTGAATAAACATAATATGCTTTTTAGCATAACAATATCTGTACTACTGATTATTTTTTGTATAGTAATAACTGAAAAAATCAGTTTTTTAAATAATGCTGATAAAAAAACAGAAGCATATTCCTATGAAGTACATATAGAGGATGATAATCTGAATGAAACGGAAAATGCTATTTTAAATATACTTATTAATACTACTTTTACATCAAATTTTCAATCAACTATGATAAGAGAAACCTATTATGAATATTTAAAAAGTTACCTTGAAAGTGCAAACGTGCAATTAGGATCAGAAACTTTAAACCAGCTAGAAGATAAAATGAAAGATATAGCTGCAATTATGAGCTTGGAAAAAGAACATGATATTAAAAACATGCCAATAAATTCAAGAGAAATAGTCTTAAATATAACGAAGCAAATATATAAAACTTGTGGATTAAAGCTAGTATATAAGCTACAAGGAGATATACAAAAGGTATCCGATATGAACGGAAATTATTTTTACTTCAGCGAAAGTTCATTTGAACAGGAGTTTTTTGATTCTACTGTATTTTTATCTTTCCTAGCTGTAGTGCTTTTTTTTTTTAATATTTGTCTATGCATAGCGAAGAAAAATCATTTATTTATAAAGGAAGAGATGTACGAGGAACAACTCATTAAAAAAAATACCCCAAATAAATATTTGCTAGTAGTAGATTTAGGCTGTATTTTATTATCTTTCTTTATAACAACATGGATACGTTATGGAGGAATAACCAGATATTGGGGTAGGATTATGTATGGAATTGCATTTATATTCATCCTTCTTTTATATATAGCAATATATTATGCATATGATACCTATAGTAGAATTTTTAAGCGAGGATTCCTAGAGGAGTTAACTTCCATTATTAAAATAAACTGTTTGCTTGCGGTAACACTTACTTTCATAATGTTTGTTTTTCAGGAAGGAACAACCTATTCGAGATATTTTTTCTTTAATTTTTTTACACTCAATATATTAATTAATTATATAACCAGATTGTATTTTAAGTTTTTTTTACTATCTGTTTATAAAAAGAGTGGCTCCAGTAATAAGCTTATGATAATAACAACTTCTGATAAGGCAAAAGAAGTTTTAGATAGAATTAAAAAAGAGAATGATTGGGAGTATCAAGTTACTTACTTAACCATATTAGATAGGAAATTAATGGGGCAATGGATTGAAGGAATACCTGTTAAGGCAAATTTAATTAATATGTATGAAGTAGCAAGACAAGAGGTAGTGGATGAAGTATTTATATATCTTCCTAGCGACTCCTCTTTATCTATTGATTTAGATGAGACAATACTTGAGTTTGTAAATATGGGAATAACGGTTAACTTAAGTATTAATACATTTGGATTAAAGGTACGTGAGAAAATAGTTCGCGAAATAAGTGGGTACTATTCACTAAGTTTTAGCACTCGTTTAATAAAGGAATCCCAAAAACATTTGAAAAGGATTATGGATATTGTGGGAGGGATAGTAGGATGTATATTAACTTTAGTATTGATTGTGTTCCTAGCTCCAGTAATTAAATTAGAATCACCTGGACCAATTTTCTTCTCACAAGTACGTGTAGGTAAAAACGGACGACGATTTAAAATATATAAATTTCGTTCCATGTATATAGATGCAGAAAAGCGCAAGGAAGAATTGATGAACCAAAATGAAATGAATGGCTTTATGTTTAAAATGAAAGACGATCCAAGAGTAACAAAAGTAGGTAAGTTTCTGCGAAAAACAAGTCTTGATGAGTTTCCACAGTTCTTTAACATCTTAAAAGGAGAAATGAGTTTAGTAGGAACCAGACCGCCTACAGAAGATGAGTTCCTTAGGTATGAAGGAAGGCATAAGCGGAGGCTAGCTCTTAAATGCGGATTGACAGGGTTATGGCAGGTTAGTGGAAGAAGTGATATACAGGACTTTGAAGAAGTGGTTAAGCTGGATCTGGAATATATCGATAACTGGTCATTTAAGTTGGATCTAAAGATATTGTTAAAGACAGTAGTAGTTGTATTATTTGGAAGAGGTTCTAGGTAGATAAACTTTATGAATTTTGGAAATCCCTATGGAAAATATTAATGTTCTATGGAGTTATAATTGGAAGGAGTTATCATATAGTAAAAAAATGAAGAGAAAATTGGAAAAGGTAAAGAAAAAAATAGAGCCATATAATGAATTTAAAGGTAAACATACTCATAAGCCCAAAATATGTCTCGTATCTTCCTCAGGAGGACATTGGGAACAGCTTAAAAAGTTGCAGCCACTAATAGATAAGTATAGTGGCTTCTTTATTACTGAGAAAACCCAGTTTAGCGAAAATGCAAAGTATTTCATGAAGCAGACTGATTTAAAAGATAAATGGATGCTATTAAAAATGTTATATAACTCCATATATACATTATTTATTTGGTTAAAAGAACGCCCTGATTTTATTATTACTACTGGTACTATGATTGCCTATCCCTTTTATATATTATCTATTATCTTTCATAAAAAATTTATCTTCATCGAAACATTTGGTAGGGCTAATATGCCCACTGAAGCAGGAAAAAGAATGGAAAAGTATACTGACTTATTTATTGTTCAATGGGAATCCCAGAAAAAGTTTTATAAAAAAGCAATCTACGGGGGGTGCTTATATTGATTTTTATATGCGTAGGTTCTAGAAGTTACCAATTTAACCGCCTATTTGTAAAACTAGATGAATTATGTGAGAAAGGAATCATTAAGGAGGATATGTTTGCTCAAATAGGTACTTCCGCATATAAACCAAAACATTACCCATACAAAGATTTTATATCAGAAGAAGAATTTCAAGTTAAAATCAATGAGGCTCATATTGTAATAAGTCATGGAGCCTCGGGCTCTATTATGAAAGCCTTAAACGCGAAAAAGAAGGTAATAGCGGTAGCCAGATTAGAGAAATATGGTGAGCATATAAATGATCATCAAATACAAATTAATGAGGCCTTTGCTTCAAATAAATACTTACTATCCGTTTCTAATATGGATGATTTAGGTGATGCTATCAAGGCATATTATGAAGGTACAGCAGATATAGTTCCCTGGGAGAATACAGACCCCATGGCAATAGTTAATTTAATAGATAATTTCATTAAAGAAAGTTGGTATTCTATAAAGTAGTTAAAAAATAAAGCGAAGAGGATTAGGAATAGGATGAATCCAAATAAAAAAAAGAAATATTTATTTTTAATTACTGGTATGGTAATGGGCGGTGCCGAACGAGTTATGGCAACAATAGCCAATGAATATGTTAAGAGGGGAAATGAAGTTTTAATAGTATCGTTGAAGGACTCTAACAGCGCTTACAGGCTTGATCCAAGGGTAAAGATAGTAGGAGCAAAGGGGTCAATTCAATCAAAGTATAAATTAATTCGTATAGTTAAGCTGATTATTAGTGGGATAAAGAGCTTTTTTTACTACTTATACTGTTTAAAGACATATAAACCGGATGTAGTATTATCATTTTTAACGTATTCTAATTTGTTAGCTGTTATAACACGCCTGTTGTTTATAAGGAATGTACCAGTAGTGATATCAGAGCGCAGTGACCCATTGAAAAGAGGATATATGATTAAAAAAATCTGCGAATTCATTTATCCGAAAGCAGATTGTTTGGTATGCCAAAGTGAAAGAGTAAGAAAATACTTTAAAAAATTGAATAGAAAGACAAATATAAAAATTATACCAAATCCCATTAATTTTGAATGTATCGCGCAGACAGTACCTGAAAAAAGAAGAAAATTAATTGTTGCAGTAGGCAGATTAAGTACTCAAAAAAATTATAATTTATTAATTGAAGCATTTCATGAAATAAAGAGAGATTATTCTGATTATATTGTTGAGATATATGGACAGGGTCCGGAATATGATAATATAACGCATAAAATTCGCTCTCTGCATTTAGAAAATAATATATTTTTAATGGGAGTAAAAAATAACGTAATGCAAAGTGTTAATGATGCGGAACTTTTTGTTATGACGTCAGATTATGAGGGATTTCCCAATGCTTTAGTAGAGGCCATGGCTTCAGGACTCCCTGTTATTTCTACTGATTTTCCGACAGGAGTTGCAAGAGAATTAATAATAGATGGTGTAAATGGATATGTAGTCTCTAGGAATGATAAAAAGGAGCTGGCTAGAGCAATGATTAAAATTCTTAGCGATAAAGAGTTACAAGAGTCTATGAGCTGGAATAATAGAAAAATACTCGAGTATTTAGATAGAGATATCATTATCGATAGATGGAGTGAGGTATTAAACAAAGAATATTAAGAAATAGATTATATAAATGTATTAAAATATAAGGATAAGGTGAATTAAAATATGAAGGATCTATTAAAACGATTTATGAAAAAGCCAGGTTTGTACTTAATATATGCTTTAGGAAGAGTATTATATGGAACATTATGGTTAGATAAAGCATATCTTAAAATACTATTTAAATTCAGATTGGGAAAACGATTAAATCTTAAAAATCCTAAGACATACAATGAAAAAGTTCAATGGCTAAAGTTATATGACAGAAATCCAAAATACACTAAATTGGTGGATAAATATGAAGTTAGAAAATATATTGCAAAGACCATAGGGGAAGAATATTTAATTCCTTTGTTAGGGGTATGGAATAAATTTGAAGATATAGATTTTAATAAATTACCAAATCAATTTGTATTAAAATGCACGCACGATTCCGGAGGAGTCATAATTTGTAAAGATAAACGTACATTTGATAGGGAAGCTGCTCGAAAAAAATTAAACCGTTATTTAAAAAGGAACTATTATATAAATACAAGAGAATGGGTTTATAAGGATATAAAACCTAGAATTGTTGCAGAAGAATATATAGTGGATGAATCAGGAGCAGATTTAAAAGATTATAAATTTATGTGTTATCATGGGCAACCAAAAACAGTAGATATTATTTCTAATAGAGATTCGGATCCTAGTTCAGACATGTTTGATATGAACTTTAAGAGCTTACCTGTAATTAATTATTATAAAAATAGTGAGAAGATAATAGATAAGCCCGAAGGTTTTGATGAAATGATTCGGTTATGTAAAAAGTTATCAAAGGATCTTATTCATGTTAGGTGTGATTTTTACAACATCAATGGAAAAGTATATTTTGGTGAAATGACATTTTATCAATGTAGTGGTCTTGAAAAATATGAACCCTATAAGTATGACGTAATATTTGGAAGCTTTATTCACCTTCCAATAGAAAGAAAAAACTAAAAAGGATAGATTTAAAATAAATGAAAAAGAAAATCGTATTTGTGAATGCAAGCCTTACGGGTGGTGGATCTGAAAGAGTAATGACGACTCTTGCAAATTATTTAGCTGATAAAGGTTTTGATGTTACTATGATAGTAGTTAGAAATAGAGAGCGGACCTATGAATTAAATAGTAAAGTAAATTATGTTCAGTTAACCTATAAGAATAATAATAAATTTTATATTTTATATAAAAGAATATATGAAATAAGAAAAATAATAAAGCAACTAAATGCAGATACCATAATATCATTTTTGACTGATATTAATTTTTTCACTATTCTTTCTTGCATAAATTTAAAAAAAAGAGTAATTATTTCAGAACGTGCGCACCCTTTGCTAATTAATGTAAATGAAAAAAAACCTTTATACATTAGAATATTTAAAAAAATATTATATCCATTGGCAAATAGTATTGTTTTTCAAACTAGATTTGCTAAAAAATGCTATCCTTCAAAAATACAAAGGAAAAGTTTTATTATACCAAATCCCATATCTCCTAACCTGCCAAATGTTTATGAAGGATCACGTAAAAAAGTCATTGTTGCAGCAGGACGTTTATCAGAAGAAAAGAATTTCAGCATGTTGATTTCTGCCTTTTATGAGGTGTCCCAAATACACAAGGATTATAAATTAATTATTTATGGTCGTGGTCATATGTTAAGAGAGTTAAAATTACTGAGAAAAAAATTAAATCTTGAAGAGAAAGTAAAATTCCCTGGTTACGTAGACAACTTAATGGAACGTATTAAGAATGCTTCCATTTATGTCTCCTCTTCTGATTTTGAGGGCATATCTAACTCAATGTTAGAAGCATTGGCAATGGGAATACCATCTATATGTACCGATTGTCCTGTTGGTGGCGCGGCTATGGTAATAGAGAATAATAAAAATGGTATATTAATTCCAGTAGGAGATGTAAAAGCACTTAGTGGTGCAATGCTAAAAATTATCGAAGATAAGGAGTTTGCTAATTTACTTTCTA
Organism: Lachnoclostridium sp.; assembly: GCF_031997925.1. Taxonomy (NCBI): domain Bacteria; kingdom Bacillati; phylum Bacillota; class Clostridia; order Lachnospirales; family Lachnospiraceae; genus Lachnoclostridium; species Lachnoclostridium sp. The sequence goes on from NZ_DAMADT010000002.1 coordinate 83,359, forward strand.
CAGAAGCGGTTAAAGTAAGAAAAAAATATGATGTATCAAAGATTTGCAAAAAGTGGATAGATATAATTTGAAAGGGTTTTCATATGGGTATTTTAAAAAAACAGCGAGCTTTGTTAAATCATTTAATCGATAGAAGCCTTAAAATAGGCTTAAAAGTAGGAGAATATAAATTTATCTGGAGATATAAAAAATTATGGGAAAAGGTAAATTTATCAAAGAAACAGATGAATTTAATTCAAAGAAATTTTAAGAAATATTATGGAAAATTTTATTCTACAAAGTGGCATCGTTTTTATCAAAGTTATACCGGAAAGTTTGATAAAAATTATTTCCCAGAAATTCTATTTTCAACGAAATTAGAACCTTTATTAAACCCTCGTAGCATTAGTATGGCACTAGAAGATAAAAACCTTTTAGAACCATTATATAAGTCAGTGAGAGGACTTCGAATTCCTAAAACATTAATTGGTAATAGTTATGGGACCTTTTATACTAATATAGGAAGCAAAAGAAAGAATATAAATTATAAGGAAGCCTGCAACTTAATTAGCAATACCGATTATGTAGTTGTTAAACCTACGATTGGAACACATTCAGGTAATGGTATTATGATTTGTAAGTTTGTTAATGGCATAGATGAATTTACTAAAAAGTCCTGTAAGGATATTTTAGAATCGTACAAAGTAAATTTTATTGTTCAAGAACATATTATAAATTGTAAAGAATTGAAAGCACTATATGGAGAATCATTAAATACAATAAGAGTGATTACATACATTTTAGATAACAATTTATATTATCTTCCTTTAGCCCTTCGTTTAGGCTGTGATGGGAATAAAGTTGATAATATAGGTGCCGGTGGACTTTTTATAGGTATATCACCAGACGGGTATTTAAAACCATATGCTTATGCTGAAATTGGAACGAAATATAGTCACCATCCCAATAGTAAAGTGGCTTTTCGAGATTATTTTATACCCAATATACCTAAAGTATTAGAAATGGCATATTTTTGCCATTTAAATACACCACAAGTTAAAATGGTTTCTTGGGATTTTACTATCGATGACGATTTAAACGTAGTGTTAATTGAGACAAATATGCTGGGTCAAAGTCTGGGGTTCCCACAAATGGCAAATGGAGAAAGCGCATTTGGAATTAATACTGGAAGGATGTTAAGGTTAATTCGAAAATAGGAGAAAGGTGGGAAATTTGAGTAAAGGAATATAAAATGAATAATCTCAATTATAATTCAATGTTTCAAAATAGAAAATTCATAATACGAATTCCTAAAGATATATGCAATTTACTAATTTTTTGTTTAACAGTTGCATTTATTGCTTTACGATCAATTGTCCCATTTTTATATGGTGTTCAATTAATTTTTATATCCTACATGGGAATAATCGCTATCAAAAAATTGAATAAAATATTTGCAACTCAATATGTAGTTGTATATGGAATGTTTTTTTTGTGGTGCTGTCTTTCCGTTCTTTGGTCGCCAGCAATAGATAAAACAATGGCTGCAGCTGTAAGCGTAGGTCAGATGATAGTAATTTGTTCCCTAATGACGCTATATTTAGTAAGTATAGAGAAGATAGAAAAGGTTTTATTTGGAATTGCTATAGCAAGTATTATTATGATAGCCTTTTTGATCTTAAAAACACAACCATCTGAATGGGTAGATGCTTTAACCGGCTCTTTTTCAGCGTCTTCAGATAAAGGTAGAATAGGGTATTCTATCGGACACCATCCCAATGCCATGGGTAATTTATGCGCTTTATTAGCCTTTGTATGGTTGTATTTTTACGACAAATCAAAACGTAAAATTTATTTAGTATGGATTTTGTTATTAAGTTTTATTCTTTTATTTACAAAATCCAGGGCAGCTATTCTTATGCTTATTATGTATTTTTTTGGATACATTATACTTGCTAAAAAAAGAAGATTTCTATTCATTAAAATAATTCCAACAATAATCATATTATCATTTATATTATACTGGGCAATTTTTAATATTCCTATATTATATGAATTAATTGGTTTTAGAATTGAGGGAGTATTTGGGGTATTTAACTCCTCTTATACTATGGATGCAAGTTCCTATACCAGAATAAATATGATGAAATATGGAATAGACATGTTTAAAAAGCATCCTTTTACAGGAGTTGGTTTTGGAAATTATGCATATTATGCCTATCATTATTATGATTTATTTTCTGAAACCTATGCTCATAGTAATTATATCGAAATACTAGCGGGATTAGGAGTGGTTGGTATATTCCTTTATTATATTCTACCAGTTTTAAGCTGTATCACTCTTGGATTGAATTTAAAAAGAACGAATGGGAGTTTACGAAAGCTATGCGCTTTCTTATTTGTTGCAATTATTGTTAGATTAATAACTGACTTTATAAAGATAACTTATAACGATGAATTAACCCAAATGATAAATGTAATTTGCATCTGTGGTGCGAGTTTAATAAATAGAATGCAAAAGGAAGGCGGGTGATAGGATAATCAATGAGTGAAAATTTTAATTCTAAAGTAGTGAAAGCTACAAAGTGGTCAACAATTACAGAAATTTTAGTAAAAATACTATCTCCTATTACCAATATGATTCTGGCAAGAATTCTCACACCAGAAGCGTTTGGAATAGTAGCTACGATAACAATGATAACAAGTTTAGCTGAGATATTTGCAGATGCAGGATTTCAAAATTTTTTAGTTCAACATGAATTTAAAAACAAAGAGGAGTTAGATAATAGTACAACAGTAGCCTTTTGGTCTAATTTCGTGCTTTCAATTTTTATATACGTACTAATATTTATTACAAGAAACCAAATTGCTAGAATGCTAGGAAGTCCAGAGCTAGGTTTTGCAATAAGTTTAGCTAGCCTAAGTATACTACTGAGTACTTTTTCAGGTATCCAAATAGCAAGATATCGTAGAAATTTCGATTTTAAAACACTTTTTTTTGTTCGGATTATAAGCTCTGGAGTACCATTTTTAGTTACCATACCTATGGCAATGATTTATAAAAATTATTGGGCTTTACTAATTGGTACCCTAACATCGAATATAATTAATGCAATCGGGCTTACCATAAGGTCTGAATGGAAGCCAAGATTTTACTTTAATATCAAACATTTTAAGGAAATGTTCTCGTTTAGTATGTGGACATTTTTAGATATTATAACTATGTGGTTAGTATCCTATACAGGGACTTTTATAGTAGGATATTATTTAAGCGATTATTATCTTGGATTATATAAAATATCAATGACTACTGTAGATAGTTATATGGCTATCATTACAGGTTCCACTGCAACCGTTTTATTTGCTGCTTTATCACGGTTAAAAGATAACCAAAAAGAATATGAAAAGACACTTTTTACATTTCAAAGGATGATATCCATGTTTGTTATGCCTATGGGAGTTGGATTATTCCTATACCGTGGCTTAGCAACTAAAATTCTGCTTGGTTCTCAATGGACAGAAGCAAAAGATTTTATTGGACTTTGGGCATTAATTAGCGCAATCAATGTGATATTTGGACAAAACATTAGTGAAGTTTTTCGAAGTAAGGGAAAACCTCATTTAGCACTTCTAACACAATTTTTGCATTTAGTTGTCCTTGTTCCTGCTTTAGTTATTACTTCGCAAATAAGTTTTAGAGCACTGTATATAACTCGTTCCTTAGTAAAACTAGAATATGTATTTGTAGGTTTGGTTCTTCTTTGGGTAGCATTAAGAATATCATTTTTAAGAATACTTAAAAATGTAGCACCAACTATTATAGCATCCTTATTGATGGGGTGTATAGCTATAGTATTGCAAAAGGTAAGCAACGCTGTAATTTGGGAATTTATCTCTATATTTATATGTATGTTAGTGTACTTTGGAATTATCTTATCCAATCGGACTATGCGTAGTGATTTAATAGGAATAAAACTTGTCAGAAAGATATTAAGTAAGATTAAATTTTTAAAAATAAATGAGAAGATATTAAAAGATTAAGATATTTCTTCAAAAGAGAGAGGAGATAAATTGAATATAGCTGTTGCGGGTACCGGTTACGTAGGATTAGTAGCAGGTGTATGTTTTGCTGAAAAAGGACATAAGGTCATCTGTGTTGATACTGATAAGGAGAAGGTTGAATTGATGAAATCCGGAATTTCTCCAATATATGAAGCTGATTTAGAAGAACTGATGATAAAGAATTATGAAGAAGGTCGATTGGACTATACTACTGACTATGTGGCAGCTTATAAAAATGCAGATGTAATTTTCATTGGAGTTGGAACACCTGAACTACCAGATGGATCTGCGAATCTTTCCTATATAGCTACAGTAGCACGACAAATTGCAGAGTCGGTTGAACAAGATTGTCTTGTAGTTGTTAAGTCCACCGTTCCTGTTGGTACCAATGATAAAGTGGAGCAGTTTATAAAAGACTTTCTTATCCATGATGTAAAAATTGAAGTTACAAGTAACCCAGAATTTCTAGCACAGGGTAGTGCTGTTAGGGATACTTTAAAAGCTTCAAGAATCATAATAGGAACAGAAAGTAAAGAGGCGGAAGACAAACTCCTAGAAATTTATGAACCTTTTGGTCTACCTATTGTATCTGTAAGTAGAAGAAGTGCAGAAATGATAAAATATGCTAGTAATAATTTTCTTGCCTTAAAAATCTCCTATATGAATGATATTGCAAATTTATGCGAATTGGTAGGGGCAGATATTGAAGAGGTAGCAAAGGGGATGTCTTTTGATACTAGAATTGGCTCTAGTTTCTTAAATGCAGGTATAGGCTATGGAGGAAGCTGTTTTCCGAAGGATACCAAAGCTCTAAAATATCTTGCAAAGCAATATTGCTATGATTTAAAAACCGTAGGAGCTGCAGTAGAAGTCAATCGAGATCAAAAAACAAAATTATTTAAGAAAGCCAATAAACGTCTAATTACTTTTCAGGGACTTAAAGTTGCAGTATTAGGACTTTCCTTTAAACCTGGTACAGATGATTTAAGAGAAGCACCATCCCTTGATAATATAGCACTTCTTCTTGAGCAAGGTGCAAATATCTATGCATATGACCCTGTAGCTATGAGTAACTTCAAAAAAAGATATCCTGATGAAATTATATATACACATACACCAGAAGAAGCATTAGAAGGAGCCGATGTATGTTTTATCTTTACTGAATGGAAAGAAATTAAAGAAGTTACGCCAGATACATATAAGAAATACATGAGGACACCTTTAGTGTATGATGGACGTAATATATATGAGCCTGAGAAGATGAAAACAGCAGGCGTGGAGTATTACTCTATTGGAAGATAAATGATAAGTAGAGTGTCAAACCCAATGTACGGCTATATTTAAAAGTTTTATGGCTTTTGCCACTCTATTTAATAAGTCAAAGCGGATATTCCCAATCCGCTTACGTTACTTGCTCATAACCTCATTGCCACTACGTGGCATTTCAGCAGGAGCTTAAACTCCTGCTGAAATGGCAAGTCCTTACCCCGCTTACAGAAGAGGGGGACTTCCCTGATGAGGTAAAAAAATAAATTAAAAAAGGAAGAATTATGAGGTCGGTTATTTATAAGCTAGATTTAACAAAATTATATTTAGTTACAGGAGCAGCAGGGTTTATTGGATTTCATCTTGCAAAGACGCTTCTCGATCAGGGTGCAACTGTTGTTGGTTATGATAATATAAATGATTATTATGATACAAAGTTTAAGTATGCAAGGCTTACTATCTTAGAAAAATATAATAATTTTACATTCATAAAAGGCGATCTTGCTGATAAGCAAGCCATTGACAAATTATTTATAGAATTCAAGCCGCAAATAGTGGTAAATCTGGCCGCTCAAGCAGGTGTCCGCTATAGTATCGAAAATCCTGAAACATATATAAATTCTAATATCATAGGTTTTTTCAATATTTTAGAGGCATGCAGACATTATAACGTGGAACATCTTATTTATGCATCTTCTAGTTCTGTATATGGAGCCAATCAAAAAGTACCTTTTTCAATATATGATAAAACAGATACACCTGTTAGTCTCTATGCAGCTACAAAGAAATCGAATGAATTGATGGCGTATACTTACAGCCATCTTTATGGAATACCAACGACAGGACTTCGTTTCTTTACTGTATATGGACCATATGGCAGACCAGACATGGCTTATTTCTCTTTTACTAAATCCATAATGGAAGGTAAGCCAATAAAAATATTCAACAATGGTGATATGTATAGAGATTTTACGTATATCGATGATATTGTAAAAGGAATTGAGCATATATTATGTAATCCACCTGAACAAGACGAGAATAAGATAAAATATAAAATTTACAACATCGGTAATAACAAACCTGTTAAGTTAATGGATTATATAGAAATATTAGAAAATTATCTAGGTAAGAAAGCCATGAAAGAATATTTACCTATGCAGCCTGGTGATGTGTATCAAACATACGCGGATATCTGCGACTTAGAGGAAGACTTTCATTTTATACCAAGTACCTCCATTGAAATTGGGTTAAGTCGTTTTGTGGAGTGGTATAAGAGTATTAGTATTCTTGAATGATATAAGCTTTTTAAGCGGTAAGGGCTGTTTGGCAGCCTTCTTCAAATTAATCAGTTATTGTAGAGGGGAGATTTTATTGAATCAATGGACTGATATCCATAGTCATATACTTCCGTCTGTTGATGACGGATCGGAAAATTTAAAACAAACACGAAATATGTTGAAAATAGCACACGAAGAAGGAATTATTCATATAATAGCAACGCCACATTATGGAGTTGGGTATATAAATCCGGATATACAAGAACTTCAGAAAAAGCTTGAGCTTGTTAGAGAAGAGGCGAAAAAGATAGATCCTAATTTTAAAATAGACTTAGGAAATGAATTGTATTATAGCGAAGATATAATAGAACATTTAAAAGAGAGTAAGGCGTTAACAATGGCAGGTACCAGATATGTTCTTGTGGAATTTCCTGTCTTTGAAAGCTTTCGAAATATTAGGACTGGATTACATCGACTACTTATGAATGGATATTTACCCATCCTTGCTCATACCGAGAGATATGAAGCATTATATAAGAATTTCGATAGAATAGAGGAATTAATCAAGCTTGGTGTTTATATACAAATGAATATTACAAGCATTCTTGGTGGTTTTATCAATAAAAGAAGTAGATATTGCAAAAAATTAATGGACTATGGATACATCCATTTTGTTGCTACAGATTCCCATTCTGATCATAATAGAGAACCAAGAATGATAAAGGGGGTAAACTATTTAAGAAAAAAGTATGGAATAGAACTTGTAAATCAATTGCTAGTTAAGAATACATCTCAATTATTAAGTAATAAGTATCTATGTGACGAGGAAGAGGAGCAAGTATATGCAAAACAATAATAAAGATATTGAAATCAATATTGGTGAGTTATTCATTTTATTATTGCATAAGATATGGATTATCGTATTAACTAGTATTGTATGTGCTGTAGTGGCAGGGTTAATAAGTAAGTTTGTTATGACTCCTGTTTATACATCTAGTACAAAGCTTTATATTATTAATCGACAGAATAAAGATATTATTACAAGTAGTGATTTACAAACCGGATCTCAACTTACCCAGGATTTTAAAGTGCTGGTATTAAGTAGTCCGGTAACGGAGCAGGTTATTAGTAAATTGAATTTAAATATGACTCACAACGAACTTGTATCTAATATTTACGTAAAGGTTCCTGATAATACACGTATATTAGAAATAACTGTTCAAAATCAAGATCCTGTATTAGCGAAACAACTGGCTGATTCTATTGCAGAAGCATCATCGGAGAGAATGGTATCCATACTTGAAATGGAGAAGGTTAATATTGTTGAGAAAGGAAATATCCCTACTGTACCAACAAGTCCTCATGTAAAGAAAAATATAGTATTAAGTGGCTTAGTAGGAGCATTTATCAGTGCCTTTGTTATAATATTTATACACATGATAGATGATTCTATTAAGAATGCGGAGCAGATTGAAAAATATCTAGACCTAACAGTATTAGGAACAATACCTTTGGAAATGAAATATTCTAATAAAAAGAGAAAGAATAAAAAACCTTTTTGGAAAAAGAGAAAAGAAGATAATATACTTAGTGAACATAGCAGTATTGAAAAAGGTACCTTGGAATTTACTAGTAATGAGGCATATAAATCATTACGGACCAATATACAATTTTGTGGAAAAGAAGTAAAAACAATATGTATAACAAGTAGTCTGCCAAATGAAGGAAAGACAGTTGTTTCCTTTCGCTTAGCTACTGCTTTTGCAGAAAGCGGTAAAAAGGTATTATTTATAGATGCTGATTTACGTAAATCAGTAATTATAAGTAGATTAAAAATTGATAATGCGGTTAATGGCTTATCACAATATTTATCAGGAATGAATTGTTTGGAAGAAGTAATAGATAAATCCAAAGAAAATCTGGATATAATTTTTACGGGAATATTACCACCGAACCCTTCTGAGATGTTAGGCAGTGATGAATTTAAAAACTTAATTAAAAATCAGAGAGAAGAATATGATTACATTATTATAGATACTCCACCTCTTGGAGTTGTCATTGATAGTGCTAATGTAGCAGATATATGTGATGGAACTATTCTGGTTTTAGAATCTAACAAAATTAGTTACAGATTTGCACAAAGAGTTTTAAAACAATTAAATACAGGAAAAAGCAAAGTTTTAGGAGCTGTTCTTAATAAAGTCAATATTTATGGCTTAGGATATAACAAAAAATATTATGGAAAATATTATAATCACGTACAGGGTAATAATTTTGATAAGAATGGAATGTAACGTAGTGGCAATTAGAAAATCCGTTTTGACTATTGCTTTTATGTGTTAAGCGCCAGGCATGACTATTAGTTGTGCCTGTTTTTTTTATTCCTTACAAGGTAAAGTTTTCAAAGTGTGCTTTTTTTCGTTTTAGGAAAGACATTTCTAACCTCGTTAATTAAAAATTCTTCATTCGTAAGAAATTCTTTCGCTTTTTCTAACGAAGTATTTTCGTATTTCTCTATATAATATGGATAGTAAATCAAATGCTTGTATTTATAATACAAAAGGAATATGAGTAGAAGAATAGGATTACATACAAAAAAGTACTTTTTTCTATATGTTATATGTAAATACTTATGTTTCTACTACTAGAATTGAAAATATTGAATAACTAAAAGAAGCTTTTGGGAAGAAGAGGGAAAGGTACTTATGGAAACACAAGCAATATTTCTTGCAATTGAGAATTACGGATTATGGATTGTCTTTTTCGTAGTGCTATTGGAATACTTAAATTTACCAGGATTTCCAGCAGGGGTAATATTACCATTTGCAGGTGCTTGGTCTGCTAGTCATTGTGATTTTATAGTAGCTTTTCTAGTGACAGTGGTTGCGGGTGTATTAGGGAGCATTTTACTCTATTACCTTGGAAGATTTGGTGGTGAAAAGTTGATTCGTTTTTTTACAGGTAAAAGCCCGAAGTTAAAGGCTAAGATGGAACAGCTTAACAAAAAAATTGAAAGTAAGGGTGCATATGCAGTGTTTATAAGTAAACTACTTCCGGTTGTACGAACCTTAATCGGAATACCAGCGGGTGCACTTCGTATGAACCTTACTCAATATATTGTTGCTTCAACACTTGGAATTATCATTTGGAACGGAGCATTATTTAGCTTTGGATATTTTATAGGAGGAGGGTTTACCGTATAGAAATGGTTAGGACAAGAATACTCCCATCCTCTTGCTGATTTAAGTGGCGGGAGCATTCACAAATGTAACCTTCTTTTTAACTCCTCTTTGGTTGCTTCAGGAGTAAAGAAAAGAATTCCAAGAAAGGTTGTCAAACTATATAAAAAGCAAGTTATCGTCGGCCATGTATAAGTTAGACGATGAGTGAATAGTAAAATTATTGGAAGCATACCAATAATTGAGGTAAGCATACTATAGATGGCATAATCGTGATGACGTCTTTTCTTTATTAATAAAAAGAATAGCATTGTTATATTTATGGAAATAAGACCAAGCGGCATAACAAATTCTATTGACCATACAGAGCTATCCCCTATCGAACCTAGATATACTAAAAACAACAGTGTCAGATAGGAGAGATAAATGATTTTTTGTATCGATTTTTTAGAACTCGTTATTATTGACATAAAGAATAGTAAATAAGCGATGGGACTAATTACATAGCGAGACCAACTTAATCCTTTCTCTAAATGATTGGAAAGATCAAGATAAACACAGGTTATTATCGCAATCAAACCAAGAAAGGTATATAAGCGAAGTAAAAACCGCTTTGAATTCTTTCTTTTCTGAAATTCAGGATAAAGATAGGTCTGCTCCATCCTTTGTTGTGAATTTTCTAGATTGGTTTTCGTTAACTCATTATTACAAAACAAGCAATGGTCTAAGGGCGTGTTATAATGAAGGTTACAGTATTTACAATATCTCATCTAATCCCTCCCTATAGTTTGTATCAATGTTTACTTTAAGACCAGAATCCACCAGACACTTTATAAAATGCGAGATGTAGCCAAGGTCTTTCCACTCGGTATTTAGCATGATATTCGTATGACTATGAATGGAGGAGATTGCCATATTAGTACCCCCTATGGAGAATTCCACATCCTTTATAAATGCTTTCATGTCTTCTGGTAAAGAAACGGGCCCAAGATTAGATATAGCATAAGTACTGATATTTTCAGCAAGGTAATAATATCCAAGCTTAAACGCTAGATTCTTAAGAGCCAAAGGTAAGATTTTGATAAAAATGCTCTTTTCTATCCAAACATTTGAATTAATTCTTCCATGAAGATCCTCTTTATTAAGCTGTTCTAAGAATTGCCGTTTCGTCTCAGATAACATGGATTCAAAAGTCCAATCAAGTCTCGGATCATAGGTTGCTTTTATATAGAGAGAAAAATTACGTAAGGTATTCGAAGGAAAATATTTGCGAAGATTAACTGGGACAAACAACTTTATTGGTTTTTTACTCTTTCTACAATCTACATTTTGGGTGTAGATACTGTAAGCAAGTAAAGCTGTTACATATTCTCCAATTGTGACATTAAGACTTCTTGTGAGTGTTAATAGCTGTTCCGTATCCACTTGTGCACGTATGCAAAGGGAGAAGTGATCTGCAAATTTCTCACCGTTTAGGTGATAGGCAGGCTCTTCTTTTAAGTTCTTTTTCTTAGATTTGTCATACTCGTTACAAAACATGTCTTGATTTTCCTTTGAAGAAAAAGGAATATGGCTACGGATAAGACCTTCGTGTTCCATCTGATAGCCACATAAACAACAGTAACGATAGGTAATGGATTTTAAGAATTCCATTGCTCCAGTTCCGTCACTTAAGCTATGGAAAGTTTCTAATGTTATCTTATTTTCATAATAATATACATTGAACAGATAGCCATAATTTTTTGATGCAGGTACATATTTGCACATAATAGAAGGCTCTGGCTTCACACGAAATTGATGTTTATTTGGAGACAAATAATTCCAAAAAAGACCACTCTTTAATTCTACGGCAAATGTTTCAAAACGGGGTAGTACTTCATTAACAGCTTGTTCTAAAAGAGTTGGCTGAATGTTTTGTGTAAGATAAAAGGACAGACGAAAAACACTGCTTCTGCTATCCTTTGAAACAGCAGGAAAAATCTTACCAGCATTGTCTACTGGATACCAATAGTTTTTTCGTTTCATTATAGACCTCCTCTTATCAAAATATTTGTGCCAAAGCTATTATAACTCGATTGTTTAAAATATACAATGAAACAATCATGAGATTATGGATTCTACAGCTTTTATTATTATGGTTTTCCAGCTTCCGTTGACAGAATACGGAATTTATGTTATTTTAAAAAGGTAAATAATTTAAATCAGAGAGGAAGATGTTTTTTGTTACGTGTATTAAGTAAAAGTGAGGTTTGTGCTAACTAGCACGAAAAATTAAAGATGCAAAGAAGGTAATTCGCTGAAAGCAAAGTTTATCAGCTTTCTTTTTTGTACCAAAAACCTGTTTTTACTTGAACGCCATTTAGACTTGGTAGACCGTAAGATACATCTTTTTATTCTTTATACTATTTCTAAGTAGTTTGAACTAGCAGTTTCTTAGAAGAAGCTTTTTAGTGATACGAATCTATTGTTTGTAATTTTAGGCAGCATAGTATCGTATGCCAGAAAGACTTTCTTTGTGGAGGCTTGATTATAGTCGTGAGTATCTTTAAAAACAGGATACCACGGCTTTTTTTGTGCTTTTTTCTCGATGTTAGGCCTTAAAATTGACGTGGTGATAGGAAAATTTCAATGCAGAGATAGGAGTTTAAAAATGAATACAAGACAGACGTTAGAATTTCAGAAAATATTAGAAATGTTATGCGAATATGCAGTATCGGAAGAAGCAAAGAAGAATCTGATTAAGATGGAACCTAGTCTTAGTGAGGTAGAAGTTATAAATCGAACCAAAGAGACAACAGAAGCAAGGATGATATATGATGTACAAGGAAATCCTCCGATGTCAGAACGAAAAGAAATAGAGATGATACTATCGCTTGCCAAAAAAGGCGGGATGTTGTCACCAGAACAACTAACCTTAGTATCACAGTTTATCGCTGCTAGTAGACGATTAAAAAGTTATCTAACCAAGGTACAATGTCTTAAAGTAGATTTGGCTTTTTATGCGGATTCTTTCACATCACTAGAGGATTTACAAGGAATCCTTGATGGTGCTATCAGAAATAATCAGATCGATAGCTCAGCATCGAAAGAGTTAAAAGACATTAGGCGAAAGATGGAATCCGTAAGTGGAGCAATGAAATCAAAACTGGAGGCGCTACTAAGGAGCAGAAAAGAGTGCTTTAGTGAAGGGTTTGTGTCCTTAAGAAATGGGCATTTTGTACTTCCGGTAAAAAAAGAGTATAAGCATCAGATTTCAGGAACCGTCCATGATGTATCCTCCAGTGGTGCAACCTACTTTATTGAACCAGTGATTGCGGTTCGTTATAGTGAGGAACTATCCGCCCTAAAATCAGCAGAAGCGAAAGAGGAAGCAGTGATATTATATACGTTAACCTCCCTTGTAATAGAGAGTGAGTTCGAGCTTATGAGAAACTATGAGACAATGGGTATTCTTGACGAAATATTCGCTAAAGCTAAGCTATCTGCTTTTATGAAGGCGGTTCCAGCAAGCTTGAATACAGATCGAAAGATTAAGATAATCAATGGTAGACATCCGCTTTTAAAAAGGGAGGATTGTGTTCCGCTTAATTTTGAATTTGCAGATGGTATCCGAGGAGTAATTATAACTGGTCCTAATACAGGTGGAAAAACGGTAGCATTAAAAACAGTTGGATTATTATCTATGATGGCTCAAAGCGGTCTTCATGTGCCATGTGATGAAGCTGATTTATGTATGAACGATGCGATTCTTTGTGATATTGGAGATGGTCAGAGTATCACAGAGAACCTATCAACATTCTCAGCCCATATTACGAATATCATTTCGATAATAAAAGAAGTAACGAAAGATAGTTTGGTTCTTCTAGATGAGTTAGGATCTGGAACAGACCCGGCAGAGGGAATGGGGATCGCGATTTCGATACTGGAAGAGCTTAAAAAAAAGCAGTGTTTATTCCTTGCCACAACCCATTATCCACAAGTAAAAGATTACGCAGCACAGTCAGAGGGTATTATGAATGCGAAAATGGCATTTGACAGAGAAAGCTTAAAGCCACTTTATCGATTAGAAGTTGGTGAGGCTGGGGAGAGCTGTGCATTGTATATTGCAAAACGATTAGGCTTACCAAAACACATGCTTTTGACTGCTCATCAAAATGCTTATGGTACACAGGATAAGGAAAAATATAATCACAATGGCGAAAGTGAGTTATTTTTTGAGAATAGCCAGATAAACGAGGGGAAAGAAAATACAGAAAACAGCGAAAATACAGAAAACAGTGAAAGCACAGAAAACAGTGAAAACACAGAAAACAGTGGAAACACAGTGATAAAACCTCGTATCGAAAAGAAAATTGAGAGTAGGAAAAAAGAGCTCCCACAAAAAGCTACAAGTTTTCGTCTTGGAGATTGTGTAATTGTATATCCTGAGAAAAAAATAGGCATAGTGTATCAGATATGTAATGAAAAGGGAGAAGTCGGGATTCAAATTGCAAAAAAGAAAAAGCTTATTAATTATAAACGCATTAAGCTTCATGTAGCATCAACGCAAATGTATCCGGAAGATTATGATTTTTCAATTGTTTTCGATACCGTAACAAACCGAAAAGCCAGACACAAGATGGAGAAAGGTCATCAGGAAGGGGTGGTGATAAGATATTAAAAAGGAAGGTAAAATTTTGATAATCCTTGGAAAGCTTATTGACTATTTGCGCTACAAATGTTATCATATAATCGTAGTTAGTTCAGTGAATAAACAAATAGGTTTTGAAAGGGGAATCCAATGAAAAATTACTTTCCAAATGTTCCAGAAGTAAAATACGAAGGCCCAAATTCAACTAATCCATTTGCTTTTAAATATTATGATGCAAATAAAGTTGTAGCGGGTAAAACAATGAAAGAGCACTGTCGTTTTGCATTATCTTGGTGGCATACTCTTTGTGCAGGTGGCGCTGATCCATTCGGTGTAACAACTATGGATAGAACCTACGGAAATATCACAGATCCTATGGAACTTGCTAAGGCAAAAGTTGATGCTGGTTTCGAATTAATGACTAAATTAGGTATTGAATTCTTCTGTTTCCATGATGCAGATATTGCTCCAGAAGGTGAGACTTTTGAAGAATCCAAGAAAAACCTTTTTGAGATCGTTGATTACATCAAAGAGAAGATGGATCAGACTGGTATCAAGTTATTATGGGGTACTGCGAATAACTTTAGTCATCCAAGATTTATGCACGGTGCTTCCACTTCTTGCAACGCAGAAGTATTTGCATACGCAGCTGCTAAGATTAAGAATGCATTAGATGCAACAATTAAATTAGGTGGTAAAGGCTATGTATTCTGGGGTGGTCGTGAAGGTTATGAAACACTTCTTAATACAGATTTAGGACTTGAGCTTGATAATATGGCTAGACTTATGAAGATGGCTGTGGAATATGGCCGTGCAAATGGTTTTGATGGCGATTTCTATATTGAGCCAAAGCCAAAGGAGCCAACCAAGCATCAATATGATTTTGATACAGCAACCGTACTTGCTTTCCTTCGTAAATATGGCTTAGAAAAAGATTTCAAGATGAACATTGAAGCAAACCATGCTACTCTTGCAGGTCATACTTTCGAGCATGAACTTGCAATGGCTAGAGTAAATGGTGCATTTGGTTCCGTAGATGCAAACCAGGGTGATCCAAACCTTGGATGGGATACGGATCAATTCCCAACTGATGTTCATAGCGCAACTCTTGCAATGCTTGAAGTATTAAAGGCAGGTGGTTTCACGAATGGCGGGCTTAACTTTGATGCAAAGGTAAGACGTGGCTCTTTCGAATTTGATGATATTGCGTATGGCTATATTGCAGGAATGGATACTTTCGCTCTTGGTTTAATTAAAGCTTCTGAGATTATCGAAGATGGCAGAATCGGAAAATTTGTAGAAGATCGTTATGCAAGCTATAAGACAGGTATTGGTAAGGCAATTGTGGATGGAACTACATCTCTTGAAGAGTTAGAGCAGTATGTATTAACTCATAGCGAGCCAGTAATGCAAAGTGGTCGTCAGGAAGCTCTTGAAACAATCGTAAATAATATTTTATTTAGATAAGATACACTTATAATTAATTCGGGATTTAAAATCATAATTTGACCTCATCAGGGAAGGAACTTGCCTGAAATGCTACTTAGTGGCAACGAGGTCATGAGTAAGTAGCGTAAGCGGAAAATTTGCCTATAGGCAAATATCCGTTTTTACGATTACAACATAATAGGGCGGTCACAACAATCTTGGTATTGTGTGATCGCCCTGTTTTTATATATGACTAGAAAAAATTCGCACAATGTAATTTTAATTGATTAAAATATATTAGATGCATTATGCATACGACTGAATCAAACGAGTTATGCTCGATAAATATATAGAATTTACTATAGGTTGGTGTTGAAATATCTGACTTATTTCATTATAATCGTAAGTAACAGAACAGATTTTTGTAAATAGATTTATACTAGTAACATGGATGGCATTAAGAAATTTGTTTTGTAGGGAACAAGTGGGAAATGTTAAAGATAATAATTAGTTTTTCTAAATGAATATTATGCCTACGCCATCCTCGGCATAAAAGTTCAGCCTACTATACAGGCTTTTAAGTAAGAAAATAATATATAAATTTTTAAACTCAGCAAGTTTGTGTCTGGGGGTGTACATAAACTTGATAAGCGCATATTATAGCGCATAGATAAGGAAAATATATGAGACAAGATATTGAATATAGAAAAGAAAATAACGAGATCATCGTTCAAAAATATAATGGAACATCGAGCAAGATTGAAATCCCAAGTGCTATAGATGGACTGCCAGTTACAGAAATTGCTGATTATGCTTTTCATAATTGTAGAAGTGTACAAAAGATAATAATACCTGATAGTATAACAACAATAGGTAACCATGCTTTCTATGATTGCAGAAAACTAGAAAGCATGGTTGCTTCTGATGCAATTAATAGCATTGGTGATGGAGCTTTTAAGAACTGTTACTTATTAAAATCGATCGAAATAAACTTAAGAAATGGAAAGATTGCAGTAGTAAGAAATATTTTATCTGAATTTAGTTCAGAGCTGACAGTTACACTTCACTATGCGCAGAATGCTTATGAGAAAGGGAAAACTGCGAAGATAATTTTCCCAAAGTTTTTATACGACTATGTTGAGAATAACTCTGCAAGAATTATTCGCCAGGAAACCTATGGTTCTGGAGTACATTACCGTGAGTGTATGACTGATCATGATATTGATTACAAAAAATATGATTCAATTTTTCATGTCGGTATGGCGGTTGATATGTTAGATACAACTTTGTTTATCGCACTTTATCGAATCATGTACCCGTATCAACTGACGAATACTGCAAAAGAAAATTACGGAAACTTTATTAGAGAACATTTTGATGTATTGATGAAACTATTAGTTGAAGATGAAATGCGTAATGAGATCCTTTGCTTAATAGAAGAAAACATTATATCCTTAGAGCAACTGGATAATTTAATGGAATATGCAAGAAGGCAACAAAAACTAGAACTTGTTAGTTATTTTTTAAGCTATAAACAACGGAATTACCTTAAAAAAAGTATGACCTTTGATTTATAGGCAGGAAGAAATGGAGGTAAGAATGGAGCATGAGGTTAAGCAAAGACTAAGGCAGCTTGGAGAGAGAATCTTAAAAAATAGTTCCAATGAGCTGTACTTATCAATGCGATTTTTAGATGTTCCACTCAGTGAATTAAATTATGAGCTACGGATGTCCTCTTTTTATATGGGAACGGATGGAAGTACTATTTATTATAATCCAAGATTTGTAATAGAAAAATACGTTTATGATAGTGTATATGTAAACCGTTCCTATCTTCACATGTTACTTCATAGTATTTTTCGTCATATGTATTTGAGAGAAGAACGAGACGAAGAAAAATGGAATTTAGCATGTGATATCGCAGTGGAATATATTATAGATGGCCTGGATAATAAGGCGACGAAACGGCTTGTTTCATCCCGACGAGAAGAACTTTATGAACGTTTATCCAAGGAACTTAAGGTATTCACAGCGGAAGGTATCTATCATTTACTTCAGATAAATTGGTTAACTGAGCGAGAGCTTGTTCAATATAGTGCTGAATTTTTAGTATGTGACCATCAGTTTTGGAACTTTGGTATCTCAAAAAATAAAGTGAAGGATAGTGAGGATTCTAATCAAGAAGAGAAACATGACCCTTCAAATAAAAATGAGCAAGCAGACAAAGAGAAGAATTCAAAAGAACAATCAAGAGAGAATCAAACAGGGGAAGAAAAACAAGATAGAGATAAACAAGATAGAGATAAACAAGAAACAGAAAAAGAAAAAGGGAATAAGGATAAAGGGAATAATCAAGAGGGAAATAACGAGACTAGGGAAGACAAGACGGGAGAAGAAAATAGTCAAGAAGATAGAACTCAAGATGATAATACAGAAGGAAATAAAACTCAAGAAGATAAATCACAAGAAGATATAAACCAAGAAGACAAAAATCAAGAATATAAGTCATATGATGATTCCATGGATGAAAATGCTCATCATGAACATGAAGCCAACAATAGAAAAGCGCAGGAAAATCGTTGGAAGGATATCAGTGAAAAGCTTAAGACAGACCTTGAGACTTATCAGGCAAATAATCCAAAGTCAACAGAAAGCTTATTAAAAGGGATTGGTGCAGCGAATCGTGAAATTTATGATTATCAGACGTTTCTTCGAAAATTTGCAGTATATAAGGAGCGTCTTCAAGTAGATGAGGATTCATTTGACTATGGTTTTTACACTTATGGTATAGAACATTATGGGAATGTTCCTTTCATTGAACCATTAGAATATAAGGATGAAATGCGTGTTGAGGAGATTGTAATAGCAATTGATACTTCTGGATCATGTGCTAGTGATTTGATCTATCGTTTTTTAAAAGAAACAATAAAGATTCTTAAAAGCACAGAGACATTTCATGATAAATTTCGAATTCATTTGATTCAGTGCGATGATGAAATTAGGGAACACAAGATTCTTACGAATCTTATGGAATTAAATCAATATATGGAACATTTTCAGGTGAAAGGATTTGGTAATACAGATTTTAGACCTGTGTTTGAATATATCAAAGAATTAAAACAAATGGGGGAATTAAAACGTTTAAAAGGACTACTGTATTTTACAGATGGATATGGTACTTTTACTAGCAAACAACCAGAATACGAAACTGCCTTTATTTTTGTTCGTAATCAGTATGAGGAAGACAAAGTACCTGTTTGGGCAATGAAGGTTGTATTAGAAGAAGAACAAATTGAAAAGATGGGTGATTAGTTACGATGAATATAAAAGAATGCAAAATTGAAATTAGGAATACAATACAAGCGTATTTAAAGAAAGATGAATTCGGGGCATATATGATACCGGTAAAACATCAACGTCCCATTTTACTTATGGGGCCTCCGGGGATTGGTAAAACAGCTATTATGGAGCAGATAGCAAGAGAATGTGAGATAGGGTTGGTTTCTTATACCATTACTCACCACACAAGACAAAGTGCAATCGGACTTCCAAAGATTGAACAGCGAAGTTTTCAGGGTACTGAGTATACTGTAACAGAATATACAATGAGCGAAATTATTGCTGCTGTATTTGAAAAGATGGAAAATACAGGTCTTAAGGAAGGAATCTTATTCTTAGATGAGATCAATTGTGTATCAGAAACGCTGGCACCAACGATGCTACAATTTCTTCAGAATAAGACCTTTGGAAATCACAGTATTCCAGAAGGCTGGATTGTAGTTGGAGCAGGTAATCCACCGGAATATAATCGCTCTGTTCGTGAATTTGATATTGTAACTCTTGATAGAGTAAAACGAATTGAGCTTAGAGAGGATTATGGTGTTTGGAAAGAGTATGCTTATATACAAAAACTCCATGGCTCGATATTATCTTATTTAGAGATTAAGAAAAATAATTTTTATATCATTGAGATGTCGGTAGATGGAAAGCAGTTTGTGACAGCAAGAGGCTGGGAGGATTTATCTCAAATTTTGTATGCTTATGAAGAACTTCATTTACCTGTTACAGAAGAAGTAGTAAAAGGATATCTTCAGCATCCTAAGATTGCAAAAGACTTTGCAAACTATTATGAATTGTACTTGAAGTATCAAAAAGATTATCAAGTACAAGATATCTTAGAGGGTAAAGCAGAAAATCATTTAAAGAGACAATTGCGTACCGCTGGTTTTGATGAAAGATTAAGTGTTCTTTCGTTATTACTTGACCGACTTTCATGTGACTTTTATGAAACCTATCAGATGGGTGAATATCTAAAAAGACTTCATGCTACCCTAAAGGAAGCAAAGGAGTATTTTTCCAATGCTTATATGGAACCTGAAGTTATCATGACTGATATTATTACTCAAAAAGAGAAGGAACTTGCGGATAAAAAATCTGCAGGATTATTGGATCGCACACAAAGTATGGCTTATAGTAAGTTAATTTTAAAATTATATTATTTCAAAGAGCAGATACTATTAAATCGTTTGAGAGAAAATGATCATGCCTTCTCCTATATCAAAACGGAATTTGATACGATGGTGGAAGATTATCAAAACAAAATTACTACAACATCTAATTCTTTAGAGAATTCCTTTATTTTCTTAGAGGATACCTTTGAAGAAAGCCAGGAATTAGTCGTTTTCTTAACAGAGCTTACAGGTAATTTTTATAGTATGAATTTCATCGGTGAACATGGAAGTGAGCATTATGTAAAGCATAATCAAAGCTTATTGTTCTCTGATACAAAGCAAGAGTTACTAAAAGAAATCGATGAGTTAAAACAATTATCTTAATTTTGCTTAGAAGTTTTAAAAGATGGAGGAATCATGAAAACAAAATACAAAGGAATACTTTGTATTCTATGCTCAGCATTTTGCTTTGCCCTTATGAATACATTTGTAAGACTATCAGGAGATTTACCCTCCATTCAAAAAAGTTTTTTTCGAAATGTTGTTGCGTTAATTTTCGCTTATATTGTTATAAAAAAGAATAAAGAAAGTTTGAGATGTAAACAAGGGAATTTTAAATATCTGATGATACGTTCTTTTTTTGGAACCATAGGAGTTTTGTGTAATTTTTATGCAGTAGATCACTTA
This sequence comes from Lachnoclostridium sp., assembly GCF_031997925.1. Classification (NCBI taxonomy): domain Bacteria; kingdom Bacillati; phylum Bacillota; class Clostridia; order Lachnospirales; family Lachnospiraceae; genus Lachnoclostridium; species Lachnoclostridium sp. The sequence continues at coordinate 104,318 of NZ_DAMADT010000002.1, forward strand.
TTACTATCAGATGCATCTATGCTAAATAAGATGTCTCCATTTTTTGTTATCATACTTAGTATGATATTTTTAAAGGAAAAGGTAAATCTAGTTCAGGGGCTTGCGGTGGTGGCAGCCTTTGTAGGAAGTTTATTTATTATAAAACCTACATTTTCGAACATGGAGTTAGTACCTTCCTTAATCGGTTTACTAGGTGGATTTGGTGCAGGAGCTGCTTATACTGCAGTGCGTTATCTCGGACAGCGTGGAGAAAAGGGGTCCTTAATTGTATTCGTCTTTTCTGCCTTCTCTTGTCTTGTTACCTTACCATTTCTAATCTTTCAATATGCACCTATGGAACTTTGGCAAATCGGTGTATTATTATTAGCAGGGTTAGCTGCAGCTGGAGGCCAGTTTGCAATCACAGCTGCTTACTCTTATGCACCTGCAAAGGAGATTTCTGTTTATGATTATTCTCAGGTAATCTTCTCTGCAATCTTAGGATTTATTTTATTTGGACAGATACCAGATAGATTTAGTATTCTAGGTTACTTTATTGTATGTGCAACAGCAATTGGAATGTTTTTTTATGGAAAGAAACAAAAAAGTGTTTGATATAATTATTAATTAATATTTGAACCTCCTAGTGAATGAATGATATGATCCTCCTTAAGTAGACAAGGTAAATAACCAAAATCTACTTAAGGAGGATTTTTGTGTCTAGGCAAAAATATAGCCCTGAATTAAAAGCTCAAATTTCTGAAGAATATTTATCTGGTAAAGAATCAACACATACACTAGCCAAAAGACATGGTATAAATGCTAAGGTAGTGAAGTTTTTTATACCCCAACATTATAGAAGCTATTATTTCTAATATATTAGTTTGAATATTCCTACTAACATGCTTGTGTCTTTCTCTTCGAAATTACCAACGAGATACCAAAGATAGTAATAGCAAAACATAATTGTATTAGAATACCAAACATAACATCTTTTAATCCACTTCCAACAAGTTTTGTGTTTTTTCCTATAATTTTATTCGTTACAACGTACCAGTACGAAGGTAAAAATTTTGAAATGTAAAGTACTTGTTTACTCATAACCGATTGAGGAACAAATACGCCACCCAAAAAGCAGAGTCCTAGAGATACTGAGTTACTAAAGATAGAGATTGCTTCCACGGAATTACTAAATATACCTATGAGATAGGATATGCTAAAACTAACGATGAGGAAGGAAAGGCTATTTAGTAAATAAAATCTGTATACTCCAGAGTGTATCATGTCAGTTCCTACTAGAATAAAAGGAAACAACATAAGTAAAATCCAAATGATAACAGAAACAATGATGTTAGCGAGAGATAATTCAAAATTACGCTTTTTTAAAGAGAAAGAGGCACAAATCGTTCTGTTTTTTACATCTTTATCATTAAAGAGAATGAGAATTAAACTAATGCAGGATATCAAGATTGCAACCATGGGGTAAGGTAGATATTGAAAATAGTAATTATATCTTGGGACTTCCTCTAAACTATTTTTATCCAACTGCATAGTAACTGACGCATTGGACTGCATAATATCTTTCGTTTTTATCATAGCGTCCGATGGTGTATAGCCAAGGGCAAGATAGGTCTTTAAAAATCTTATGATTTGGTCGAGTTGTATGCTAGATAAAGCTGTAACACTGGCATCAGGTGCTTCTAACGTTTCTAGTGGCATATCTTTCCCAGCAATAAGATTTTCTTCAAATCCAGCTGGTATAATGATGATTTCATGAACAGAATTAAAGTAAAGTTCATCTTGAAAAACTTCAGGATCATCTTCTAATTCGGTCAATATATGGAGTTCACCAATATACTTCTTAAGTTCTATACTAGTCGCTGAATGGTCACGGTCAATGACAGCAAGTTTAAGTTTAATGTCTTTAAATTTAATCTGCTCCTCTGGAGAACCATTTCGTACAGCAATAGAGCTAAGACCTAAAAAGATTACTAGATTGATAATAAAACTCCATTTATTTTTAGCTAATAGTTTAAAAAATGTTTTAAATACTATCATATCGTTCCCTCCTAAGTAACAAAAAGCTTGCGAAAATAAAGATTGCTGCAATGACTAGTAAGGATACTATATCACTTGTAAATCTAGAGTAATCACTAAATACAGAAAGACTATAAAAAGCGTCTGTTATCAAAGCAGCGGGATTGATACGATTTAATAACGGAACATTTGCTTCTATGATATATTTTATAGTATCAACCATTAAACCGCTGAGGAAACTTAATATTAAGCCAATACCGGTAACTATAGAAACACGTAGTGCCTCATGACCTTTGCTAATAGATCCAACAAATTGACCGTAAGCAATTCCAATTACACTACCAAGAAATACAGTAAGTAAAAAGAAGAACGGCTGATCCCCAATCGGTATACCAAGAACAAATCTAAGATAGATCCATACAACAGTTAGTTCTAGAAAGTGAATGGTTATTGCTGCGGAAGAGTCTGCAAGGATTAATATTAGCTTATTGGTTGGAGTAATGCATCTTCTTGCAGCTACTGGTTTTTGGTTACCTTGAATATCCATACTATTGCTCAGCCCTAAATAACTTCCAAACATACATGACATTGCAATTAAGGAATAAAAATATTGGATAAAGCCATTGGTATTCTTTCCATTAAGTGATACTTTCACAATATTTTGAGCATCGGATTGTAATAGTAATATTGCTTTCGGAAGAGATTGTGGATCGTTTCTTGCAATATCCTCTATTGCTTTACTCATACGACTATATTGATCTAGAAATTGTTTTAAAATGTTGGTTTGTAACTCACTATCAGATACAAATAATTCTACAGTATCAGATAGATTTATTATCCCATTTACTGCTCCTTCCCTAAGCATTTGATCTGCTTCTTCCCTTGTTGTTTTTGTAACTTGAAACATTGGAGTTTCATCTTTATAGGTGACTGCTGGAAGCACAGATAAGAGAGCATGTTCTTGTGGCAGCTCTTTTTCAATTACAACAGCGACAGGGATACTATCCATTACACCAAGATTTAACATTATATCACCAAAAGCAGCACGAAATAATGTTCCTAATAAAATAGGAAAGAAAAATGCCCAAAAAAGAATGGTAGGAGTCTTTAAAAAGTATTTGATACGGTATTTATACTGATGAAAAAACATAGGTGCCTCCTTAATCTCTAAGTTCCTTGCCGGTTATTTCAAGGAATACGTCATTTAGGGTTGGTAGTTCTGTATAGACACGGCCAAATGCTACCTCATTCGATTGTAGGTAGTTTAGAATTCGGATTAGGTTATGCTTTCCTCCACTACAACTGATTAATAGTTGTTGACTGTCATAATCAACCTTATAAACATGAGGTAGCTCTTTAATATTCTCAAGATGCTTCTCATCTAACTCTAAAACCTCAATGCATATGGTCTCTCCCGTCTTTATCATAGCCTTTAGCTGCTCCTTCGTACCTATTGCTATCGTTTTACCTTTATCAATAATAGCAACACGACTGCAGATTTGCTCGACTTCCTCCATGTAGTGAGTGGTATAGATAATTGTTGCACCTTTCTTATTTAAATCCACAATACCCTCTAATATACGGTTTCTACTCTGCGGGTCTACTGCTACCGTAGGTTCATCCAAGATAATTAACTCTGGCTTATGAGCTATGCCACAAGCAATATTTAATCGACGTAACAAACCACCAGATAATTTTTTAGGATAAAACTTTGTAAAATCCTCCAAACCTACAAATTCAATTGCTTCATTCACAAGTTTTTTTCTTTCGCTTTTATCTTTTATATATAAACCACAAAAGTAATCGATATTGTCATAGACAGTTAATTCGTTAAAAACAGCTACATTTTGAAGAACGACCCCGATTTTACGTTTCAAATCGTAGCTATCTGGTCTCATAGGTTTACCAAAAACCTCAATATTTCCTTTATCAAAGTTTAACAAAGCTAAGATACATCCAATGGCAGTTGATTTGCCAGAACCATTCGGGCCTAGTAGTCCAAAGATTTCACCTTTTTCTATACTTAGGTTCAAGTGATCAAGAGCTAGGAGATCTTTATATCTTTTTACGAGATTTTCAACTTTAACAATCATATAATATCCTCCAATTATTTTAGTTATGAGATTATTATAGGAATATTCAAATGCATTTGGTAGTGTTTTCCGTCAAGTATTCATGTGACATTTATCACATTTGATAGTTAGGATTTGAGAATGGAAATGGATTAGAGTCAAAAAGAAATGAACTAAGGAAATAGTTTGAAATAAGCTCTTCAAAGGGTATAATATATTATTAGTGCAGAATAAAGTAAAAAACTTATTGGGAGGATACATGACACTACAGCAGTTAAGATATGTAATTACGATAGCAGATTGCGGTTCTATGAATGAAGCTGCAAAAAAGCTTTTCATCTCACAACCTAGCCTTTCGGGGACGATAAAGGAACTGGAAATAGAAATAGGATTTGATATTTTTCTTCGTTCTAATCGAGGAATCGTAATAACTCCGGAAGGAGAGGAGTTTCTTTCCTATGCAAAGCAAGTGTCAGAGCAATGTCGGTTATTGGAAGATAAGTACATTGAAAAAAAGTCAAAGAAAAAATTCAGTGTATCTATGCAGCATTATACCTTTGCAGTGAAAGCTTTCGTAGAGATGGTAAAAAAGGTGGGAATGGAACAGTATGAATTTGCAGTTCATGAAACGAAGACCTATGAAGTAATTGAAAATGTAAAGAATTTTAAGAGTGAACTAGGAGTTCTATATCTTAATGATTTTAATGAACAGGTGATGACAAAGGTTCTTAGAGTGAATAGTTTAGAATTTGTAGAACTATTTCAATGTGACACTTACGTATATCTTTGGTCAGGGCATCCGCTTGCAAACAGAGAAATTATTTCCATGAAGGAATTAGAAGAGTACCCATGTCTAGCTTTTGATCAAGGTAAAAATAACTCTTTCTATTTAGCAGAAGAGGTTAAGAGTACTTATGACTATAAACGTATTATTAAAGCAAATGATAGAGCTACGATATTAAATTTAATGATAGGCTTACATGGATATACCTTATGTTCCGGAATCATTTGTGAGGAATTAAATGGGGATGATTATAAGGCTGTTCCTTTAGTTGAAAGTGAAACAATGAGAATTGGATATATTAAACGAAAAGGCTCTATTATCAGTAGTAATGGCGAATTATATATCAAGGAATTAATTAATTATAAAGACATGGTGTTATAGGTTTAACCTATAACAGATTATTGGTTTTGAGTATTAACACTTTCTTTTTTTGACTGTTATAATAACAACATAAGAACAACAGCAGGAAAGAAACTTACGAAGGTAGATTGTTAAGATTAGTAGTGAGCAATATAAAAAGTAATAAAGTAGTAATCTTTAAATATCTAAATAATGTTTTTTATAGCTGAAGTAAAATGGAAGAAGACCAGAAGACCAAGAAGAGGTCAAGAAGAAGACCAAGAAGAAGGTCAGGAAAAAGGTCAAGAAGAGACAAAGAAGAAGGCCAAGAAGAAGGTCAAGATGAGGGCAAAGGAAGGAAGCCAAGAAGAAGGTCAAGATGAGGGCCAAGGAAGAAAGCCATAGAAGGAAAGGCTAGTAATCAAGTAATGAGATTAAAATAAAGAATAAATAACCTAAGGAAGATACACAAAATAACGGAAGGGAGAAATACGATGCGTACTGTAAATTCAATAAATACTATGAATATGATGATGTGTTGCAATGGTGGATGTATGTGTAATTACATGCCTAGTTCAGTGCGCTCAAAATCCGGTTTTTTGTAAGATTAGTGTTATCAAAATCTGATAAAAGAACAAGGAAAACAGGGTGCATGAGCAAATGCACCCTGTTTTTTTGTAGGAAAGGAGTTAACACGTCCTACTAAGCAGGCATGTTTTCAAGATTAAAAGATTGAATAGTATTTCAATCAGAAAGTTTGTGTCAGCGCTGCATTCACAAACTAAGCATTGTTTCCGAATGCATAACAAAGAGCAGCGCAGAAATGAGGTTGTAAATGATTCGATTTGAAAATCTTAGTAAGACATTTGCTTCTGGTGATCGATTTGTTGATGCTGTTAAGAATGTTAATTTAACCATTGAAAATGGTAAGGTTTATGGCATCATTGGTTTCTCTGGAGCAGGAAAGTCTACTCTAGTAAGGTGTATCAATTTATTAGAGAAACCAACGGAAGGTAAAGTTTACATCGGTGATGTCGAACTCACTGCACTAAAAGGTAAGGAACTTAGAAAACAGCGAAGAAAAATCGGAATGATCTTTCAACACTTTAATTTGTTTGCATCCAGAACAGTTTTCGAGAATGTTGCGTACTCTCTAAAGCATCAAGGATTATCAAAAAAACAAATTGAAGAGAAAGTCAATGAGCTATTAAAGCTAGTTGGTCTTGAGGAAAAAGCGAAAGAATATCCATCAAAACTTTCTGGTGGACAAAAGCAGAGGGTGGCGATAGCAAGAGCGTTAGCGAACGATCCGGATATTTTACTGAGTGATGAGTCTACCAGTGCTCTAGATCCACAAACTACAGTTTCAATTCTAAAACTGCTAAAAGAAGTAAATCAAAAGCTCGGTATCACAATCGTCATCATCACCCATGAGATGCAGGTGGTAAAAGAAATCTGTGATAGGGTTGCTGTAATGGAGAATGGCGAAGTTGTAGAAGAAGGGGACGTATTTGAGATATTTGCGAACCCACAAAAGAAGATAACAAAGGATTTTGTTGATAGTACTTCAAATCTTTCAAGAATCTATCACTACATAGATGAGAAAGCAAAGATTACAGAACTTAGACAAGGGGAGTGTATTTTACGATTTAAGTACTTAGAGAGAAGCACATCAGAGGCTCTCGTATCACAGTTATCAAGAGAATTTGCATTGAACATTAATATCATTTTTGGAAACATTGAGTTAATCGGTGAAAATCCAATCGGTGGTTTGGTTTCTATCGTAAGTGGAAAGAAGGAAGATATTGATGGTGCTATAAAGTATTTACAAGATAAAAATGTTGGAGTGGAGGTGATACTTGATGCAAGAGCTTCTTGAAAAATATCTACCGAATGTCATGTCGAAGCTTCCTGACTTTTATAAAAGTATTGCCGAAACGTTACAGATGGTTTTAAAAGCAGGAATCATGATTTTTATCATTGGATTGTTGTTAGGAATTATCTTAACTGTAACCAAAAAGAATGGAATACTTGAAAACCTAGTAATTTATCAGGTTCTTGATAAGTTGGTCAATTTCTTTCGCTCCATACCTTTTATTATTTTACTGGCAGGTCTAATTCCACTGACTAGATTGATATCTGGAACAGCAATTGGAGTGAAAGGGGCAATCGTTCCATTAGTTTTTGGTACCGCACCATTCTTCTCAAGGCAAGTAGAAACCGCTCTAGCAGAAATGAATCCAGGACTGATTGAAGCTGCACAAGCGATGGGAAGTGGTCCGATTGAAATCATTTTTCGAGTACTATTAAGGGAATGTATTCCTTCCTTAGTAAGAGCAACTACGATAACTGCGATTAACTTAATCAGTTTAACCGCAATGGCTGGCGCTATTGGCGCAGGGGGCCTTGGCGATTTTGCAATTAGATTTGGTTATCAACGTAATCAAACGGATGTAACTTATGCATCCGTGGTTGTTTTAGTTCTACTTGTAAGCATTATCCAGATCGTTGGTAACGTGGTATCAAGAAAATGTACACATTAGGAGAGAAAAGTTATGGCAAAACCAAGAAAAGTCATTATTATCGGTGCAGGACACGTAGGGTCTCATGCTGGGTATGCACTGGCAGAGCAAGGGCTTGCAGAAGAAATTGTCTTTATTGATATTGATAAAGAGAAGGCAAATGCACAAGCACTGGATATCTATGATGCAACAGTATATCTGCCACACAGGGTTAAGGTGAAATCGGGTGACTATAGTGATGCAACAGATGCAGATCTCATGGTAATTGCAGTAGGGACCAACCCTGATAAAAGTAAGGGCGAAACAAGAATGAGTACCCTTACAAATACAGCAGCTATTATAAAAGAGGTGGCTGGGCATATCAAGAATTCAGGTTTTGATGGTATCATCGTTAGTATTTCAAATCCTGCAGATGTAATAGCACATTATTTGCAGCATTTACTTCAGTATCCATCAAATAAAATTATCTCAACAAGTACGGTATTAGATTCTGCCAGACTAAAAAGAGCGATTGCAGATGCTGTTGGAATCGATCAAAAATCAATTTATGGATACGTTCTTGGTGAACACGGGGAAAGCCAGATGGTTGCATGGTCATCGGTAACCATAGCGGGCAAACCAATCTTGGAACTAATCAAGGAGAAACCTGAAAAATATGGACAGATTGATCTTTCTAAGCTTTCTAAAGAAGCTAAGTTAGGGGGATGGCATATCTTAAGTGGAAAAGGTTCAACGGAATTTGGAATTGGTGCAGCACTGGCTGAGGTCACTAGAGCTATTTTCTCAGATGAGAAGAAGGTATTACCAGTATCTACTCTCTTAAATGGCGAGTACGGCCAGCAGGATGTATATGCATCAGTTCCTACAGTACTTGGAATCCATGGTGTAGAAGGAATCATCGAATTAAATTTGACACCTAAGGAAAAGGAAAAATTCGATGCCTCTTGTAGGACGATGAAAGAAAATTATGAGTATGCGCTGACGCTATCTTAAGATAAGACACATTTATGGTAAGTAAGATAGAATATGAGAATTTGCTATAAGCAGTTTTACGATATGATTATTTAGAAACCTTGTAGTATAGAGAGTGTAAGAATGTTAGCGTATCCATTTAATCAGGGACATTAAGAGAAGTTAAGAGCATTCTTTGAAATGGGAAGGATTTATTCTAACACGGACATAGTTGTTATTGGATGAACTATAACAGAAGTAGCAAATTTTAATTAAATAAAAGTAAAAGAGTTATTTGAACTTAAAAAAGAATAGAAAAGGGGAAAAATTATGAGAAAATTAAAAAAATTAGGTATTTTAGTGTTAGGATTTACTTTGGCTTTTGCGGTAACTGGATGCGGAAAAAAGGATGCCACTAAGGACAACAAAGTAGTTAAGGTCGGTGTTGTTGGTGAGTCGAATGAAATGTGGGTTCCTGTCATTGAAGAACTTAAGAAAGAGGGAATCGAGGTTCAGTTAGTGTCATTTTCGGACTATAATACTCCGAATGCTGCTCTAGATGGTGGTGAGATTGATTTAAATGCATTCCAACATCATGCTTACTTGGATAAGGAGATAGCTAACAATAGCTACAAGATTGAAGCAATCGGCGATACATTTATCTCCGCTATGAACATTTATTCCAAGAAGATTGCAAATCTAAGTGAAGTAAAAGAAGGGGATAAAATCGCAGTTCCAAATGATGCAACAAACGAAGGAAGAGCTTTAAAAGTTCTTGAAGCAGCAGCTCTTATCGAGTTAAACAAAGATGCAGGCGACAGTCCAGAAATAAAGGATATTATTGCAAACCCTTTCAAGTTTGAATTTGTAGAAGTAGATGCAGCAAATGTATATGCTTTGCTACCAGACGTTGCGATTGCTGTTATTAATTGTAATTATGCCTTAGATAACGGGTTAAATCCAGGAAAAGAAGCAATATTCCAAGATAGTCCAAATATCTATGTAGGGAAGAATTATGTGAACCTGATTGCAGCAAGAAGTGAAGATGCAAATAATGAAGTATTAAAAAAGGTTGTGAAAGCATATCAATCAGATGCAGTAAAAGAAGTTTATGCAGATACCTATAAGGGCTCTTATTTAGCTGCATGGGAGGAGTAAATAATGAAACCATTAAGCGAACGAACTGCCAATTTCTCGGATTCCGTAATCCGTAGAATGACTAGAGTATCGAATCAATACGATGCTATTAACTTATCTCAGGGATTCCCAGATTTTAATCCACCAAAAGAGATAACAGATAGACTTGCTAACTTAGCAGGAGAAGGCCCTCATCAATATGCACTTACTTGGGGAGCTGAGAATTTTAGGTATGCCCTTGCAAAGAAACAGGAACAATTTTCTGGAATGAAGATTAATCCAGATACTGAGATTGTTGTTACCTGCGGAAGTACAGAAGCGATGATGGCAGCGATGATGACCGTAACAAATCCTGGGGATAAAGTGATTATATTCTCACCTTTTTATGAAAATTACGGTGCGGATGTCATACTTTCGGGTGCTGAACCTATCTATGTACCACTAAAACCTCCTACATTTTCCTTCGATGCAAATGAGTTAGAGGATGCATTTAAAAAGGGTGTTAAGGCGTTAATTTTATGTAATCCATCAAATCCTTGTGGAAAGGTATTTACTTATGATGAACTAAAAATTATCGCAGACCTTGCAATAAAATATGATACTTATGTTATTACAGACGAAGTATATGAGCATATCATATACGAACCAAATAAACATATTTATATGGCAACCTTGCCTGGTATGAGGGAAAGAACGATCATATGTAGTTCACTATCCAAAACATATTCGATTACTGGATGGCGTTTAGGATATGTAATCGCAAATCCTGTAGTGATAGAAAGGGTAAAAAAAGTCCATGACTTTTTAACGGTTGGAGCAGCAGCGCCGTTAATGGAAGCAGCGGTTGTAGGGCTTAATTTTGGAGAAGAATATTATAAAGAGCTTCAAAAACATTATGCACAGAAAAAAGAACTGTTTGTTGGTGGACTGGCAGATTTAAAACTAAACTACACAGATCCACAAGGTGCTTACTATGTTTTAGTGGATGTTTCTGAATTTAATGTAAAAGACGACGTAAGATTTTGCGAATGGTTAGCTAGAGAAGTAGGTGTGGGAGCAGTGCCAGGTTCCAGCTTTTTTAAAGAAGAAGTGAATCATCTAATTAGACTTCACTTTGCAAAGAAAGATGAAACATTAATAGGAGCTTTAGATCGTTTATCTAATATAAGAAATAAGGCTTTAAATAGTAATGGATATTATTAAATTATGGCAACGTTTTTTATAACGGCGGCACGTCACCATGACGCGCCGCCGTTTCAAAAGAAGCGTAAAATTCATTACTTATTGACGATAATGCCTATTATGTACAAAGATTTCATCTTACCTGTTAAACCACGCACAAGTTCTACAGCTTTTCGGCATATCGGAATTTGAATTAACCGCTTCCCGCAATTCGTTGTATTTAGCACTTTGCCATACTTCCTTGAAGCTTTTATCGCAAACATTCCCCGTCACATCGCCGCCGTTGCAGCATAAGTACACATCACCGTTATATGCTATAGACGCGCTAACAAAAGGCGCGTTGCAACTTGTGTCAACAAGAAAATTATCCTTGTGAAGATATTTATTCCCCCACCATAAATAATCGCCGACTTTTGTTGGATATAGACTATTAAGCATTCCGTGGCTGTCAATAAAATCGGCGGTATTTTCAATTTCACGCCGTAAATCATCATTTGCTTCCGCTGCGTATTCAGCGGGGGCGGTTACAAGACCGTATCCCATGCGCTTTATTCCCAAAGAATACGCAAGCTCTGCTATCGCCAATAACTGATTTTGATTGTCTTTTTGAACCGACGTATAAATTTCGGGGGATTTTAATAAAGGCATATTAGAATATGCCTCAGAAAGGGCTTTCAATTTCTCGCAAACAAATTCAAAATTTGCCCCACGCCTGATGTTCTCAAACGTGTTTTTATCCGCGCCGTCAAAAGAAACGACTACAGAGACTTCCATTTCTCGTAGGAAGTTTATCATGTTATCTGTGAGAAGCATGCCGTTTGTTGAAATATCAACTGTGCAGTCCGCCCTCTTCTTAGAACAAGCATAACGGACATATTCGCGGAAGTCCTTTAAAATGAGGGGTTCACCCCAGTTAAATAAAGAATAGCTTCTTACATAAGGTGCGGTTTCATCAACAAGTCTGCAAAACAAGTTAAAAGGCATTGTTTTACCTGTGATTTGAACCTTGTCGCGACACATTTTACAGGCTAGGTTGCAATCCTGCGTTAAGTCAAGATACAATTTATATGGATATTCTGGTGTTATCTGGCCGCCTGAGCAAGCCTGCATTTGCGAGTAGCTATTGTTAGTATAAAATTTCATGGGTTTCTCCTTTTTTAATTAAAATTTTTAATAAACTTAAATCAGAAACCCAATGCGGACGAACTATTGATTCCTCTGCGTGAACTTCGTCCGAACATCGGATTTCATGCAGAGCGAAACATCTAAGAGAATCACCATTTTACATAACATAATATCAGCTCCTTTATATATTATCTTTACTTCACATTATAACAAAAACTTGTCCCAAATCACAATAGGTCGCATGTTTTTTTGACAGGCGGCCTTTTTAATAATGGGAAAAATAAGAAAAATGTTTAACAATAGGTAAAGAATATGGTAAAATCATGGTAATTATGATTTGAGTTTCTAAAACGAAAGGAATCATGGCCATAGCTGTGATCCATGAAGGGAGAACCTGTTTGAATTCCATCTATGATCGTTTACTTATACTAATATGTTGCAGCTTTTTTCTAGATTTAAATACAAATATAAAGTATGCAGTGATAGCCTTACTGGTTGCAATGGCAATCAGTGAATTTAATTATGTAATGGAAAAAGAATTTTTGTTTTATGTTAGTTATATTTGCTATTTTCTACTCTGCCTTTTTATGCCGCAATTCTTCGCATTTTTACCGTTACTATTATATGAAGCAGTTTGGTTTCGTAAGAAGGCGCTAAGTATCGCAGTCATAATTACTGCTGGATATCAAATCACGCAGTTTGATTCAATTTTTAAGTGTTTATTTTTTATCATGTTACATATTATTGCTGTAACATTTGCGGTACGAACGATGAAGCAAAGCCAATTGAAGGAACGATTATTTAAACTACAAGACACAACCAAAGAATCTAAGATGGAGTTAGAAGCCAGAAATCTAGAACTTATAAGTCAGCAGGATACCGAGATCTATTTAGCTACATTAAAAGAAAGAAATCGAATTGCTAGAGAAATACATGATAATGTCGGTCATATGTTATCTCGTTCTATCCTAATGGTAGGTGCAGCCATTGCGGTAAATAAAAATGAGGAAAGTAAAGAGTTACTTTGTGGATTAAAAGATACATTATCGGATGCTATGAATTCCATAAGACTAAGTGTTCATGATTTGCACGATGGTGCGATTGATTTGAAAACGAGTGTAGAACAGTTGGTGAACGATTTTACTTTTTGTAAAGTGGAATTAGATTATGATATGGGAAATGTGGCAAATCGGAATGTAAAGTATTGTTTCTTAACGATTTTAAAAGAAGCATTTTCTAATATGATAAAGCATAGCAATGCCACAAAAGTGGAAGTAGTACTACGGGAGCATCCAGGGATGTATCAGCTACTGATAAAAGACAATGGAACTGGAATTAAAAAGATATCAGGTGAAGGAATCGGATTAATGAACATGAAAGACAGAGTGAATGCATTAGGAGGAAATATTACGATTACTTCAGAAAAAGGATTTCGTATATTTGTAATAATACCAAAAACGTGCGAGGAGAAAGAGTGAAAGATTTTAATCTTTCATTCACCAAGTTTGTGCTACGCCAAACTTGAGTCATTAGATGCTCCTAAAAGATAGTCGTAGCATGGAGGCTAAGAATGAGAATTGTAATAGTTGATGATGACCGTTTGGTATGTTCTTCTTTAAAGGTTATCTTAGAAATGGATTCTGAGATTAAAGTAGATGCCGTCGGTAATGATGGGAGTGAAGCCATCACTCTATATGAGAAATATATTCCTGATGTACTTTTAATGGATATTCGTATGGCAACAATGAGCGGTATTGAGGCGGCAGAAAAAATTTTAGCGAAACATAAAAATGCTAAAATATTATTTTTAACAACATTTTCAGATGATGAATATATCGTAAAGGCATTAAAGATTGGTGCAAAAGGATATTTGTTAAAGCAAGACTATGATAGTATACAACCTGCGTTAAAAGCGGTTTCTATCGGACAGAGTGTATTTGGTTCAGATGTTGTAACCAAGTTACCAGACTTAATGCAAAAGAAAAAGGAATTTCCTTATGAGGTGTATCAGCTAACAAAGAAGGAGTATGAACTCCTAACTATGGTCGCGGAAGGACTTAGTAACAAAGAAATCTCAGATGCTATGTTCTTAAGCGAGGGAACGGTCAGGAATTATTTAAGTAATTTGTTGTTGAAGCTTGATGTTAGAGATCGGACGCAGGCAGCGATTTTTTATTATAAGCAGATGCAGTGAAGGCTACATGCTAAAGGCCTAGATTTTTCTGATTTTATTCATCCTGTAAGGTATATAAAGGTACAATGTAGAAACTGCTTTCTTTCAAGTAGATAGGGAGTGATTCATACATGGTGCCTTTTCTCATTCTTGTACCATATTCATCACTTTCCAGAATATTTGTTCTTATCATTCCCTGTACTTTTGTGTTATGATAGAGTGGAAAAGATTAATGGAGGTGTCGGTATGAAATTTATGCATTTATCGGACTTGCATATTGGAAAAAGAGTAAATGAGTTTTCGATGATAGAAGACCAGACTTATATCTTACAAAAGATTTTAGAGCTTGCAGATGAGGAAAAACCAGATGCATTACTAATTGCTGGTGATGTTTACGATAAGAATCTACCGACGGTTGAAGGTGTTAATTTGTTGGATGATTTCTTATCAGGCTTACATAAACGTAATATTCCAGTATTTATGATTAGTGGAAATCATGATTCTGCGGATCGACTTAATTTTGCAAGCCGTATTTTAAGAAATAATGAAGTTTATATAGCGGGTACTTATCAAGGGGAGATAGCGCACTTTACATTAAAAGATGGACATGGTCCAGTCAATATTTATCTGCTGCCATTTGTAAAGCCAGCCATTGCTTCCGTGTATCACGAGGGAATTGAGTCTTATCATGATGCAGTGAAGGCGATTCTAGGGGCAGCGAAGATTAATAAAGCAGAGAGAAATATTCTTGTAGCACATCAATTTGTGACAGCAGGAGATACTTCGCCTGAATGTTGTGATTCTGAAAACATATCAGTTGGAGGACTTGATAATGTTGATGCTAGTGTATTTGATGATTTTGACTATGTTGCACTAGGACATCTTCATGGACCACAGCGAATTGGAAGAGATACAGTTCGTTATGCTGGTTCTCCTCTAAAATACTCCTTTTCTGAAACGAATCAGAAAAAATCTTTAACAATGGTAACGATTAATTCCAAAGAGGAGATTAAACAGGAGTATATTCCTTTGTTACCATTAAGGGATATGCGTCAGTTAAAAGGGCCAATTGATGAAGTTTTAAATCCCAAGAATTATCGAAATGGTAATACGATGGACTATATTCATGCGACCTTAACTGATGAAGAGGAAATCTATGATGCAATCGGGCGGATTCGAAGCATTTACCCAAATGTAATGCGAATTGATTTTGATAACAGTAAGACAAAGCCAAATGATACAGCAAAATTGGTAGCTGAGGATGTTATTAGAAAAGACCCTCTTAGCTTATTTGAAGAGTTTTATAAGAATCAGAATAATGTTCCTATGTCCGAAGAACAGAATGATATCATGAAAAGACTACTGTTTGAGTAGTGTTAAGAGAATTTCTAAGGCGACAAAGAGGTCGCCTTAGAAATAGTGAATATAGAAAAATTATTTTGTGTGGCGTAAGGAAAGGAGGGTGATTTATGAAACCGCTTGAGTTAGCGATTAGTGGCTTTGGGCCATTTAAGGGTGAAGTTATTGTGCCATTTGAAAAGATTGGGGAGTCAGGGCTTTTTTTAATCAGTGGTGATACTGGAGCTGGTAAAACGACAATATTTGATGCAATTGCATTTGCATTATTTGGCTGTGCAAGTGGAGAAAATCGGACCACCGATTCTATGCGCAGTGATTATGCCACTGGTGATGATAAGACCTATGTTAAGCTAGTGTTTTCACATAAAGGTAGACGATATGAGGTTGAGAGAAATCCATTATACCAAAGGGCGAAAAAACGTGGAGATGGATTTACGGAGGAAAAGCCAAATGCAACTCTGATAAAATGGGATGGTTCCGTGGTAGCAGGCTATCAACCAGTTACGAATGAAATCATGGAGATCTTATCCATTGATTATAAGCAGTTTAAGCAGATTGCTATGATTGCACAGGGTGAGTTTATGAAACTTCTTACGGCAAGCAGTGAAGAACGAGGTGTCATTTTCCGTAAGGTATTTCAAACGGGGAATTATGAAGCGGTGCAAAAGAAGTTAAAATCCATGGCTTCCGAATTAAAAGGGGAATGTGACCAGCTGGAGCGAAGTATGGTTCAGTACCTTTCTGGAATTTTACTCTCTAGGGAAAATGAAGTTTTAGAAGAGTGGAAGCGTAAGCCGGATATTCATAGAATCAATGACTTATTAGAGTTACTAGAACTTGACTTAGAGGAAGACAAAATACAATATGAAACCTTAGAGGTGGAGAATAAAGAGTTATCAAGTAAGCTTGTTGAGCTTACTACCAAGATTACTCTCGTAGAGGAGCAAGAGAAAAAGAGGCAGGAATTAGAGCAAAGAAGGCTCCTCCTAGTAGAATTAAGAAAACAATCGGATCAGATTAAATTAAGCCAAATAAATTTACAAAATGCAAAGAAAGCGTTATATCAGGTAAAGCCTGTTGCAGATGCATACCACAAGAGTAGAGTTGAAACTGAGAATCTAGCAAGAGAGATAATAGAGCAGAAGAATCGATTTAATGTTGTGTCGGAAGAGGCGAAGAAGAAGCAAGCAGAATATCAAGAGCATGAAAAAGATAAGGTTCGATTAGAAGAACTTGCAGTAGCTATCAATCAATGTAAGGAAGAATTAGCCCAATTTGAGAATCTAAAACAATTGGAAATAAGGATACAAGACAATCTTAAGAAACAAGAGGT
>NZ_DAMADT010000002.1:121320-144514 GCF_031997925.1 Lachnoclostridium sp.
ATCGAATGAGAAAGGGCTTGAAGAACAAGGCAAGATACTAAAGTCTGAGTATAGTGAACTAGCCAAGGAGCTACAAGGATATCTTCCTATTGACCAAGAAATCGCTGAATGTATTCAGATAGGAAAAGATTTAAAGTCAAAGATAACGAAACTAAAAAGCCTTTTAGAAGAACTAAATCGTATAGAATTAGAGTCAAGTAACTTAAAGGAGTTACAACAAGAGTATTTTAAGAAAGAGAACTCTTATCAAGCGGCGAATAAAGAGTATCAAGTCTTAGAATTAGCGTATTTTCGTGAACAAGCGGGCTTGCTTGCAATGAATCTTAAGGACGAAGAGCCATGTCCTGTCTGTGGTTCTACCAGTCATCCAAAGAAGGCAGAATGTAGTAAGGAAGCGCCTACTGAGGCTATGTTAAATCAGACAAAGGGAAAACTTGAGAAGGAAACAATTGCACTTAATCAGCAAAGTCTTTCCGTTAGTAATCAAAATACTAAGATTTCTTTGATGTGGGATAACTTAGGTGTAGTGTGTGAAGAGCTCTTTGAAGAAGCAGTTGGCAAAGATAAGATAAAAGATCGAATCACAGAAGAATTGTCCCGAAGTGAAGAAGTATTTCTTCAGAAAAACGAAGAATATAGAGTACTTAAGAAAAATCAAGAGAGAAGAGACTGGTGTAATAAGCGTACAGCAGAAATCACAGCTGCTCTTGAAGAAAACGTACAGAATATTCAGAACCTTAATAAAGAAAAAATAGTAATTGCTACTGTTCTAGGTCAGATAGATGGAAGCAGAGAACAGATTTTAGAACGAAGAAAGTATGCTACCAAAGAAGAATGTGAAAACAAACATACTTCCCTTCTAGTGGAAAGCAATCAAATTCGCAATAATCTGGAGCGACTAGAGCGAGAGTTTCGTGAATTACGCTCTCAGTGGTCCGCACTAAAGGCTGTTATTGAGGATAACGAAATAAAAGAAGCGAAGCAAAAGGCTACCTTAGAGGAAGAAGAAAAAGCTTATCAAAAGAAGCTGATTGAAACATCCTTTGGTTCAGAAGAAAGCTATCTTGCTTGTCTTTGGGCAGAAGATAAAATAGAACAGACGCAGAAATTGATAGAAGATTATGAGAAACAGGTATCTGAACAACATTTAATGATAGAAAAGTTGGTTAATGAAATTAAAGATACGGATTCGGTGGATATACAGATACTTCATGAAAATCGTAACGAGATAATCTCTCAAAAGTCAGTGTGTGAACGCCGGAAAGAGGAAGTAAATCGAAGAATTCGAAATAACGAACAGATTTACCTGGATGCAAAGAAACAACTGGAGGCAAAGGGAGAGATTCAAAGAAGGTATCTTAGTATCAATGAACTTTCTAAAACAGCAAATGGTGAACTTACAGGGAAAGTTAAAATAGCTTTTGAGCAGTATGTACAAGCTTTTTATTTTGATACAGTCATTGAAGAAGCAAATAAAAGACTTCGTAAGATGACATTTAGCCAGTATACTCTGCACCGTGCAGACAGTATCAACCTCAGAAGTCAAGGGGGATTAGAAATCTTCGTTATGGATCATTACACCGGAAAGCAGAGAACTGTAAAGTCTCTTTCTGGAGGAGAGTCCTTTAAGGCTGCGCTCGCACTCGCTCTTGGGCTATCCGATGTCATCCAAAGTTACGCAGGTGGTATTGAGCTTGATTCGATGTTTATTGATGAAGGCTTTGGTTCCTTGGATTCAGAGTCTTTAGAACAAGCGATAGAAACGTTGATTTCTTTAACTTCTG
The DNA here is from genome assembly GCF_031997925.1 of Lachnoclostridium sp. Classification (NCBI taxonomy): domain Bacteria; kingdom Bacillati; phylum Bacillota; class Clostridia; order Lachnospirales; family Lachnospiraceae; genus Lachnoclostridium; species Lachnoclostridium sp. Next base: position 123,105 of record NZ_DAMADT010000002.1, read on the forward strand.
GAAATAGGTTAGTTGGTATTATCTCGCATGTAACGGAACTTAAGGAGAGAATTGATAAGAAGATTTTGATTCATAAGACGATGGAAGGTAGTTATATTAAATAGTGAAACATAAAGGAGGGAATTTGATTCCCTCCTTTATGTTTTTAACTGATATCTTTTAACTGTTTATAGAGAAAGTATACAACATTCTTTTCTTATATCTTTAGCCTTCCGGATTCTCAATAATAGGCTGAATTTGTTTCCCCTCCAACGCTAACTCAAGAGTCGGAATGATGAGAGAGGTATTTGAAATCATAGAGTTCGGCTTTTTATTAAAGTCATCCTGACCAAATGGAACGAAGTATACATTTTTACAGTTCAACATGGAACCCACATTTTTAAAGTTAATACCGAGAGCATCATTGGTAGCTAAGGAAATAGCGAGCGGTTTTTGATTACGCAAATGACCTTTCGCAGCCATTAGGACTGGAGTATCGGTGATGCCATTGCAAAATTTTGCAAGGGTGTTACCAGTACATGGAGCAATAATCAGGATATCAATCATTCCCTTAGGACCTAGTGGCTCTGCTCCGGCGATTGTTAAGACCGGTTTATTTCCAGTGATTTTTGTAATTTGCTCCATAAAATCAGCTGCTTTCCCAAAACGACTGTCGATGCTTTGAGCATTAAAAGAAAAGATAGGTATTACATTCGCTTGTTCATTCACTATATTTTGAATTTGTTGTATTATTTTTGCAAAGGTACAAAATGAGCCAGTTAGTGCTACACCAACATTCTTACCTGAAAGTTTCATAGTTTCACATTCCTTTTTTACTCTTTCGAGGAGGCACTGCCGCTAATACAATTAAATAAAGCTGTCACTAAGATCGTAGCAGATGCTTTTGGGGCATAAATTCCAGGAAGCCCAAGGCATAGAGAGGCATTGATTCCCAGTTGATTGCAATAATCGAAATTTACGCCGCCAGGTTTTGATGATATATCTATAATCACTGCATCTTTTCGCACATAGCTTATCAGTGCAGAATCCAATACCATAGCAGGAATGGTATTAAAGATAAATGGAAAACGATGCAGATGCTTGCTAAGCTCCGAAAGTGGAATATTTTCATATCCATAGGCATCGGCATATGCTAATGCTTCTTCATTACGTGCGCCAACACTAACTTTTGCACCCATTCCTTTTAATTTGTCTGCTAGAATTTTAGCACAACGACCAAAGCCTAGGACAAGGCACTCGTTTTTGTGTAGGTTGACGGTACTGCGAAGGATGGCTTCCGCTATAGTTCCCTCTGCAGTTGCAATGGCATTTGCGATGCTTACAGATTCAATTTCCATAAAGTCATAGAGGCGAATATTTTTTTTCTCACAATACTTAGACATGGATTTATCAAAACAACCTCCGAAGAGAGTATGACCCTCCGTTAAATTCTCCTTAAGCTTATCAAGGGTTAAATCAGGTACTGCATGTTTAGAGAAGATATCTACCTGATTTTTGGAGACTGGAATAGGACATATCACGATATTCCCAAAAGATAATGCTTCTTTTAGTGTGGTCGCTTCATATATGGTATCGCCTAATTCTCCACGGTCAAGACCATAGACCGCCACAGGAAAACCAGCTTCCATTAGTTGTTTTATCATATAATACTGTCTTAAATCTCCGCCTAGAAAGACAATTTTACTTAGCTGTGACATAGAGCTACCTCCTTCTTCTATAATATATGAATGGTCATTCATTCGGTTCCACTTTCATAAAAGCAGTATTCTTATGTAGACAAATTCTTAATGTTTAGGTAACATATAAGTTATAAGGGCTTGGTTTACCAAGTAATAGATTATTTTGTAACAATAAAGGGAAATACCACCATCCTTCATATGCCGGTAGTAATTATATGCATCGTTATTATGGGATATTATAGATAAAAAGGCTTAGTTGATTATATCCGAGGATAGGTTATTAGCTACGGCAGGTGTATGATAATACTAAAACTGTCTAATAACAATTTTAAGTATACGAAGACGAAGGTTGGTGTGATCAGTAGAAGGTTTTTACACCATGAAGTTATGCTTTGAATACTAGGGCATGATTTCATAAGAATGGAGGTTAGCATGAACATTTTTTTGATAAGACATGGCAGACAAAGCAGTCAGCTATGTAACGTGGATGTAAATCTTGCAGCAGAAGGAAGAGAACAGGCAAAACTTCTTGGGAAACGGCTTAGTGAGTATGGAATTGATTGTCTTTACTCCAGTGATTTACTTCGAGCAAGAGAAACCGCAGAAATAGCGAAGATATATTTAGGCGATGTAGATTATCGAATTAGAACAGAGCTGCGGGAAATCGATTTTGGACGTATGACTGGAAACAGTGATGAATATAATTTGGTGACTTTAAAAAGAAACGGATGGAATTATCGGAGGATTTACCGTTCCCTGGTGGTGAATGTGGACAGGATGTGGTCAAACGAGTTAGAGATGTGCTAGAAGAGATGATACATTCTGGAAAACAAAGAATAGCGGTAGTAACTCATGGAGGAGTCATCCGATCCATTGTTACAGACATCTTAGGTATGCCACAATCAAAGAAGCTGCTATTTGCGGTATCGCTTGAGAATACCAGTATTACACAGCTTCGATTTGATCGGGATTATCAACGTTTTTATTTAGAGCGCTTTAATGATTTTGCTCACCTTGAGGAAAATAATAATCTATTACGCAGAAGTTGGTAGGTTATAATAAGTTCTCTAGGGTGTCTTCTACTAAGGATGATTTATAAGAATATCGATTTTTGATATCAGGTACTGCATTATCCATTACATAACCATAGGAGACTAAAGAGAGCATCTCTAGGTCATTATAGTTATCGCCGAAAGCCATTGCCTCGTCTGGGCTAAGGGATAGATAATCTAATAAATGGCTTAGAGCCGCTCCTTTATTTACGAAAGGATTAACAAAGTCTAGCCATTGTTCACCTGATATGGTCGCTTTTAATTTATCACCAAAAAGTGAGGTAAAATAGGAAGCAGAATGAGAAATACCTTCTATTTCATATACTGAAATTTTTATGATGTCTTCTGGTATTTCATGAAAACTAGTTACGATTGCTACGTTGTTCTTAACGATGTTTTTCATACGATCAATATAACTATCAGTTTTTGGAATCAAATAAGAAGTGTTTTGACCTGAGATAAGAACTTCGCAACCTTCTCGCTCATAGATAGTTTGACATAGTTCTTTTGCCAACTTATGATCCATAGCGCTTTTATATAAAACCCTATCTTGATACATGACAAGGGAACCATTTTCACAAATAAATGCCATATGCTTGGCAACATCTTTAAAATTACGGTATAGATTTGGATATTGACGGCCACTGGCTGCCACAAAGAGAATATCTTTATCATGTAGTTGTTTAATAATAGCGATAGCACGGTCACTTACTTGCTGGCATCCGTTTTGTAGTAGTGTTCCGTCCATATCGCTAGCAATTATTTTAATCATAGGTCCTCCAGTGAAATTTTTCCCCTATTATAACAGGTTACTATGATAGATTCAAGGCGAGAAGTTTGGAAGGCTTCATCATGATCTAGTTTCAAGAAACGTTTGCAATATATAAATATATAAATGCAAGGGGATAAGAGAAAGTGCATAGTTCGTTTATTTATTCATAACAAGGAAAAGCTTGTGAAGCGTGCTTATTCTTGTATAGTATTAAACAAAAGTTATACTGACATACAATAATTTTCAGTGTTTCTACTATTGTATATTTGTAATAGATACTTCATAATTATTCAGTGTTAGTGATTTTCGGAAGAGAAAGCGGAGAGGATTAGCCATGTTTACTAGAAAAAATCTTATCAAGTTATTGGTTCCACTTGTTATTGAACAGCTGCTTGCGGTTACGGTTGGTATGGCAGATACCATAATGATTGCAAAAAGAGGAGAAGAGGCTGTTTCAGGAATTTCAGCGGTGGATGCGATCTGTGTGCTTTTAATAGGTCTGTTCTCAGCCTTAGCAACGGGTGGTGCTGTCGTGGCAGCACAGTATATTGGGCAAAAAAACAGAGAGAAAGCCAGAGAGGCTGCTAACCAATTAGTGTTATCCGTAGCATTTTTATCGGTAATTTTAATGGTTATTTCTTTGATAGGAAATGAAGCAATTTTACATCTGATTTATGGTAAATTAAGCCCACAGACGATGCAAAATGCAAAGACATATTTTTATATCGTAGCAGTATCCTTCCCATTTATTGCGATATATAATGCAGGAGCTGCTTTGTTTCGTGCCATGGGGAATTCTAAGATATCTATGATGACATCCCTTTGGATGAATATCATTAATATAACTGGAAATGCAATCCTCATCTTTGTGTTTGGTATGGGAGTAGCAGGGGCAGCTATCTCAACCTTATTATCACGTATGATTGCTGCTATTATAGTTATCTATCGTTTACGGAATCAAGAAAATGCCATATGTATCGAATATAACTTTCGCTTAGGCTACCAACCGGAGATGATTCGACGAATTTTAAAAATCGGTATTCCAAATGGTTTAGAGAATAGTATTTTTCAGTTTGGTAAGCTTTTGGTAGGCAGTTTGATCGCTATGTATGGCGAGGTTGGAATGACAGCGAATGCAATTGGAAACTCTGTAGCATCGTTTAATTGTATCCCTGGTAGTGCGATTGGGTTAGCAATGATTACTGTAGTTGGTCAATGTGTAGGTGCAGGAAAGCTTGACGAAGCAAAGAAATACACATGGAAGCTTTTAAAATATGCAAGTATTTCAATGTTAGTGCTCAATATCATCGTATTGTTAAGTGTCAATCCGATTGTAAATTTATTTGAGGCTCAAGCAGCTACGAAAGAGCTTGCAACGAAGTTGATTATATATCATTGTATCTGTTGTATTATCATCTGGCCTTCTGCTTTTACACTTCCAAATGCTTTAAGAGCTGCAAATGATGTGAAGTATACGATGTTTACTTCCATTTCATCGATGTGGATCTTCCGTGTTGGTTTGAGCTTTGTATTAGCGCAGAATTTTGGCCTTGGTGTGTTCGGTGTTTGGGTAGCGATGACGATCGACTGGGTTTTCCGAGCCATCTTATTCATTAGTCGTATGGTTAGTGGTGGATGGAAAAAACATGCACGGATGAGCATACGTTAACTGAGTAGGAGAAGTATGATTAAGTAATAAATACATGGCTAGGTAAATAGAAGCATGATTAAGTAAATAGTTACATGATTAAGTAAAAGATACATGATTAATTAAATAGACACATGATTGAGTAAATAGATACATGATTGAGTAAATAGATACGTGATTAAGTAAACTGATAAATAGAAAAATAACTTAAAAGGTTCTTTGAATTGTAGGATAAGTAACCTAATTTTATCACATAATACCATGGAAATATGTGAAGTTAGGAGTGTTATCGGAGTGAAAAAAAGAGCCATAATATTAGTGATTGTAGCTTTTCAGGTATTTTTATGTTCTCATACGAAAGTAAATGCAGGTGAGGATTCATTTCGTCTGGGAGATTTAGCGGGAAAAACGGTGATTTTGCATACGAATGATACTCATGGAAGAGTTCAATTGGGGAAGGATAATAGCGTAGGGCTAACAACGTTAGCTGCTTTAAAGGATGCTTGTATTGCAGCAGGAGCAGAAGTTCTTTTATTTGATGCGGGGGATACTTTTCGTGGTACTACTCTAGCGACTTATAATGAAGGAGAAACGATTGGAAAGTTAATGAATGCTCTTGGTTATGATGCTATGGTGACTGGCAATCATGACTACGAGTATGGAACTAATCACCTTGTAGATTTAGCAAACAAATTAAATTTTCCTGTTTTGGGTTCCAATGTGATTGACCTTACAACCAATCATTTATTATTTGGAGAACATGTACTCATTAAAAAAAATGGTGTTACCTATGGAATTTTTGGACTTAGTACGCAAGCAACCATGACGCTCAATGATGCACGTAAGGTAGAACGTATTACAATCATGAGCCCTGTTGATGCTGCACGTATGGAAGTTGGTTATTTAAAGAGCGCTGGAGCAGATGTAATTATAGCTCTTGGGCATCTTGGTATAAATGGTAAGAGTCGCTTAAATAGTATTGATGTGTTATCGACGGTGGATGGCATTGATTTATTTATCGATGGACACAGTCATAGTACCCTCTCTGAGTGTGAAAGTGTCAATCCAAGAAAGAATACCTTGCTTGTAAGTTCAGATCAGTATTTGAATGCCATTGGTGTTGTGGTTATTGATAAAAATCTGAAAATGAAGGCGTACAGTCTGACACAATCAATGCTAGATGATTTAAATGTTCTTACCAAAGAATCGGATGATTTAGAAATCGATGAGAAAAAGGCTCCTTACACGAAAGCAGTGAATAAGATATTACAAAATGCAATAAAGGAATGTAGTCAGGGGCTAAGTCTGCGAATCGGAGCGAATAATGTTCGAATGTCAGCAGTTCCTTATGACAATCTATCAATTTTAGCAGAAAATACAGCATTAGAGACTTCCGTTACCACAATGGTTGGTTATAAGGAAAAGGAACAACAGTTTACGACATTTCGCTTGATATTTTCTATGAAGAGATAATCCATTCGTTTACATCTATAATTTACTTTGATATTATAACCTTACAGGTTGGCATCTTCATCTCAGCGGGTGTTAAAGAACCCACTGAATTTACAGCGGAGCTACTGTAAGGTAACGAGCAAGCGGATTCTAAGTATTCGCTTTGACGTTAAAAAGATTAGTACAAGAAAGATTAGTATAAGAAGTACGGAATCAAGGATTTGTTTTAAATACATTATTGGATTTCATGAGAAGGAAAGATAACTTGTAGAGATTCGCCCTCAAGATAGAGATATGTATAAAACAAATCCTTGTTACTATGAGGAGGAAATGTTATGTTACAGAGGAAAGAATGGAGTGGAGATTACGGTGATGTAAAGCAAATTGGTAGAACGTATTCTAAGGATGGAATCCGATGGCTTTCTTTATCAGGAAGTGGAATCGAGTTTCACTGTGAGACTGAATTGGTCGAAATCGCATTTGTTTCCGATAGTTCTGTTCATGGACAGAATGGGACTGATTATGCAAGATTTGCAATGTATATCAATGAAGAACTTGTTTTTTGCGATACACTAAAAGAAAAACAAAAAATAGTTAAAATCTTTGAAAGTAGGATTAAGCAGGAGATTAAAGTCCGTATCTTAAAGATATCAGAAGCACCCCATTCCATGATTGGGATAGAGAAAATTATATTACATAGTGATATACCGCCTAAGAAGACCGAAGATTTGGCACACAAGATTGAATTTATTGGAGATTCCATTACCTGCGGGTATGGTGTTGATGCAGAGAATGAATTAGTACATTTTACAACATCTACTGAAAATGTGACCAAAGCATATGCTTATCTGACTGCAAAAGAATTAAATAGCGATTATAGTATGGTATCGTATAGCGGTTATGGTATTGTAAGTGGATATACAGAGAGTGATAAAAAAGATACAATTCAGATTGTACCAAAATACTATCAAAGTGTAGCTAGATGCTTTGGTACGTATAAAGACATGCCATTATTAGAAAATGTTCCATGGGATTTTTCTAAGTACATCCCAGAACTTATCGTTATTAATTTAGGTACGAATGACAATACCTATTGTAAAGATAAAAAAGAACGCCACGAAGAATATCGAGATGAATATGTAAAATTTCTAAAGGTAGTGAGAGAAAAGAATAGGGATGCAACCATTTTATGTACTTTGGGACTGATGGGTGCTAATCTATATCCAATGGTAGAAGAGGCGGTAACTCTTTATCAAAAGGAAACGAAAGATGATAACATAGTTACCTTTAGATTAACAGAACAAGATAAAGCGGATGGCTATGGGGCAGATTGGCATCCAAGTAAAGTGACACATCAAAAGGCTGCGACACAGTTGACAGAAAAGATTAAAAAGATTATGGGATGGCAGATTTAAAAATTCTCCTTAAGATTAAATCTAGATAGAGCGTAAAACTAGTAGAAAGAGCATGGATTAAGTTAAAATATCAGTCAGTTATAAACATAGAGTATGGAATAAAAAAATCAGTCACGGATATATATCCATGACTGATTTTTTTAATTTATGGAACAAATTAAAGTTTCTCTGGTTCGTCGTATTCAACACCCAAAGTTTCTACAGTAACTTTCTTTAATTTCTGCTCTTCCAAAGGACGATCATTGTAATCAACCTTTGTCTCAGCAATTTTATTTACAATGTCCATTCCTTCTGTTACTTTACCAAAAGCAGCATATGCACCATCAAGGTGTGGGGAATTTTTATGCATAATAAAGAACTGAGATCCTGCGGAGTTTGGACGCATGGAACGTGCCATGGATAAAACGCCTTCGGTATGCTTTAAATCATTGATGAATCCATTTTGTGCGAACTCACCATGGATAGAATAGCCAGGACCACCCATACCGCTTCCTTCTGGGCAACCACCCTGAATCATGAAGCCTTTAATTACACGATGGAAGATAAGTCCATCATAATAACCTTTCTTAATTAAGGATATAAAATTGTTTACGGAAGTTGGTGCGATTTCAGGATAAAGTTCAGCCTTAATCACATCTCCGTTTTCCATTTCAAATGTAACAATAGGATTTTTTTCTGCCATGATATTCTCCTTTATTATTTCTTTTCAAAGTTCTTCGCTATTATATCATATCTGAGGCCATTCCTCAACCATATAGTTACAGGGTTACCAAGGCCTTCACATCTATACATAGTTATCCCGAAATTATCTATAGTTAGGAATCTAGATTTGAAGCATTTCATGAGTGTTCCTTTCGATAATAATGAGACAAGTTAATATTATGGTGTATCATAATGATACAAATGCATTGTAAAAGTGCACTAATCATTCATTGAAAATTATATAAAAGGTAAATGTGTATAATATATAATTAACAAAGATGCTATAAATAGGTTAAATTGCACAAAATGATATTGAAATCCATCCTGTTTTAGTATATTATTAGTGTATCAAGATGGTACAGTGAAAACTGAATGAAACAAGAGAAAAGATAAGGAAAAGGTGAGAACACATGTACAAAAAAATGATTGATATTCTGAAAGCTGAACTAGTTCCTGCTTTAGGATGTACAGAACCGATTGCAATAGCACTTGCCTCAGCAAAAGCCAGAGAAGTACTTGGTGATATGCCAGACGAACTTACTGTGGAATGCAGTTCTAATATAATAAAAAATGCCAAGAGCGTAGTCGTTCCTATGACGAAAAATCTTAAAGGTATTGAAGCTGCTGCTATCGTAGGTATGATTGGCGGTGATGCAAACAAAAAACTGGAAGTGCTAACTACGGTAACAGAAGAGGATTTGGAAGAAACGAAACGCCTTTTAACAACTGGATTTTGTCAAACAAAATTTCTTCAAACGACAGAGAAGTTACATATTATCGTACATATGAAAAAAGGGGAGAACTCCTCTTTGGTTGAATTAGTAAAAACACATACAGGGATAGCTCGCATTGAAAAAGATGGCGTTGTTATCTTTGAAGAAGAAATTGAAGATTGTGATGGAAGTACCGTAGATTATAGTGTAGCGAGTATCTTAGAATTTGCGAACCAGGTAGATATCGAAGAAGTAAGACCAATCTTAGAAAGACAAATCGAATATAACACAAAGATTGCAAAAGAAGGTCTTCGTAATACATATGGTGTCAATGTTGGATCAACATTATTGGATGTTTACGGTGATGATGTAAAAATCAGAGCAAAGGCTATGCCAGCAGCAGGATCCGATGCAAGAATGAATGGATGTGAACTTCCTGTCATCATCAATTCAGGCAGTGGCAATCAGGGAATGACAGTATCTCTTCCAGTCATTGAATTTGGAAAAATGTTAGATGTAGAGGATGAAAAAATTCTAAGGGCCCTTATAATCAGTAATCTGATTGCAATATATCAAAAATCTGAAATTGGAAGATTGTCAGCTTATTGTGGGGCGGTAAGTGCAGCTGCAGGAGCAGGTGCAGGAATTACCTATTTATATGGTGGAAACGAAGAACAAATTAACCAGACTATCATCAATACGCTAGCAAATGTATCAGGAATCGTTTGTGATGGGGCAAAGTCCTCCTGTGCAGCTAAGATTGCGTCTGCAGTAGATGCAGCAATTGTTGCTACCATGATAAGTCTAAAGGGGAAAGGCTTTCTATCTGGCGATGGTATTGTAAAGGATACAATTCAAAAGACGATTGACGGAGTGGTAACTTTAGCAAAGGAGGGAATGCAGGAAACAGACGAAGTAATAGTAAAGATAATGTTAAACTAAGTAGCACAAAACACAAAAAATGGAATATTGAAAGGGACGAGGAATATGAGAAAATTAAAAAGAGTATTTGGGTTGATTTCATTAGTGGCTATTGTAGTTTCAAGTATGACGGGGTGTGCGAACAAAGGTAAAACAACATCGGGGGATAGTTCCAGTGCTGAAACCATCAAAATAGCTGTAGCAGGACCAATGACTGGTGATAATGCAGAATATGGGATTGGATTTACCAATGCAGCCAAGATGATGGCGGATGAATGGAATAAAAAAGGTGGCGTATTAGGAAAGCAGATTAAAATTGTACAGTACGATGATAAGAATTCCTCAGAAGAAGCAGCAACCATTGCTCAGAAGATTGTCAGTGAGGGTGATATTGCAGGTGTTATCGGACATTTCTCTTCTGGTGTATGTTTAACAGCAGCACCTATTTATCAAGAGAATAAATTGATTGAGATCTCTCCTTCCGCATCTCATCCAGACTATAGTTTAGTGGGTGATTACATATTCAGAAATAATACGGTTATCAGCGCCGAGGCAGCAGCAAGTATTGATATCGCAGTCAATGACCTTGGAAAGAAGAACATTGGTATTATTTCTATTAAGACAGATTGGGGAACAAACACATCAAAGATTATCAAAGAATTAGTTGAAAAACTTGGTATAGATGGTGTTTCTATCGTAGCACATGAAGAAGTTGTAGAAGGGTCTGATGACTATAGCCCAGCAATCACAAAGTTAAATCAGGCAGGAGCTGATGTAGTAATCTGCGCTGGTATGTACAATCTTGTAGCTCCCGTTGCAAAGCAATATAAGCAAATTAATTCTGATATTAAAGTAGTTGGTTTCTCTAATTCATATAGCCAACAATTAATTGAACTTGGCGGCTTAGCAATAGAGGGTGTATGTTTCCCAGTTATCTTCTTCTCTGAATCTAAGGATGAAAAGATTAAAAACTATGTTAGTGCTTTTGAAAAAGAATTTGGTAACAAACCAAGTGCTTTAACTTCACAGGCTTATGACTCCGTTGGTATGTTATTATCTGCAATTGAAAAAGCAGGTTCTACAGATAAGGAAGCTGTTCGAAATGCATTAGCAGAAGTAGATTACGAAGGTGTAACAGGTCAGACGAAGTTTGATGAAAATGGTAATGTAGATAAAGCATTTGTAAAAGTAACAATTCAAGGTGGAAAATTTGTAAAGATGAACTAGGCTAGATAGACAAGAAAGGGGGGCTGGCAAAACGGAATAGTTTGTTACATACCTATGGTTTTGCCAAGTCCCATAAAGGTGAATAAATGATTGGACAACAGATATTTAATGGCCTAACGCTTGGAATGTGTTATGCGCTGCTCGCAGTTGGCTATTCCTTGGTATTTGGCATATTGCGTCTGGTAAACTTTTCTCACGGTTCCATATATGCCTTTGGTGCTCACACGGCTCTTATGCTTGTCAGTATGAATTTAGGAATAGTTCCAGCAGTTTTACTTAGTTTGGTATTCACCGGATTATTAGGCGTATTAATTGATAAAACTGCGCTCGAACCTTTGCGTAAAAAGAATTCAATTCCAATAGCGTCCCTTATCACAACAATTGGTATTTCTAATATAATACAAAATTTATTAACCGTTTATTTTGGTAGTGAGAAAAAAGCTTTTCCAGCACTTTTTAATTTTGGTGTTATTTCTATCGGAAATATTCAGATTACATGGACACAGATTTGCATTTGCATCGTATCCTTAGGACTGATGTTACTTCTTGTTCTTGTAGTAAAGAAAACGAAGATCGGGCTTGCGATGCGCGGCTGTGAACAGAATCCTAAAGCGGCAAATCTTATGGGTGTTAATGTTAATTTTGTAATTTCCTTTACGTTCTTTCTTGGTGGAGTTTCTGCAGCGATAGCAGGGTCCTTAATCAGTGGATATTATCAGATTGTATATCCTAACATGGGCTATATGGCAGGTTTGAAAGCGTTTGCAGCAGCAGTACTTGGTGGTATCGGTAGCATCCCAGGAGCATTAGTTGGTGGTTTGTTAGTTGGTGTATCTGAGAGTATGGCAGCAACGTTCCTTGGTTCTACCTATAGAGACTGTATGGCGTTTGTTATTTTAATTATTGTGCTAATTGTAAGACCGAACGGCTTATTTGGCAAGAAAGGTATAACAAAGGTATAAGGGCATGAATGGAAAAGAACGCAAAGAAAACGAAAGTAAGTCAGTAAAGAAATACTTTGTTTATTACATAGAATATAATGTGAATCGTTATAAAGTTCCGCTTGCTATCCTTTGTGGAGTACTGCTCTTAGTGTTTCCAAAGATAATCTCGGACCGTTATATTTTAACGATCTCTGTAAAAATAGGTATCTATATCATGTTGGCGCTAGGTCTTAATATCTTAGTTGGGTACACAGGCTTGGTATCCTTAGGACATGCAGGCTTCGTAGCCATTGGAGCCTATACTGCCTCCCTTCTGGCCACCAAATTAGGATTTGGTTTTTTCCTATCCGTACTCGTTGGTATGGTAGTAGCAGCATTAGCAGGACTTTTACTTGGATTACCAACCCTACGATTATCAGGTACATATCTTTCCATTGTAACACTGGGATTTGGTGAAATTGTAAAAACCATTGCAATGAACTGGGATCCGGTAACGAATGGTACCCTTGGTGTAAAGAATATCCCTAGCCCAATGTTTTTTGGGTGTAAGTTAACCATTGCAAATCACGGACTTTATTATTTAATGTTAGCAATGTTACTCATCGTTACAGTATTTTGTTATTTAGTTTATAAATCACGTACTGGTAGAGCATTTTTAGCAATCAAAACAGATGAAATGGCTGGTACCATGATGGGTATTAACGTTACCTATTATAAAGTATTAGCATTTGTACTATCCGCAGTGATTAGTGCAGTGGCAGGTGCTTTGTATGCTACTCTTATCGGATATATTGATCCGAACACATTTACGTTTGATGTTTCAACCTTAATTTTAAGTATTGTTATCTTAGGTGGTATGGGGACGATACGAGGCATGTTTGTAGGTGCTGTGATATTAATCTCATTTCCGGAAGTATCAAGATCTTTAATGGATTACCGTTTCGTAGTATATGGACTTATTTTGATTCTAATGATGAGATTCCGTCCACAAGGTTTACTTGGTTGGCAATCACAGATTCCATATAGATTATCAAAACATGTAAAAAAGCAACTAGAGATAGATGCGAATCAAAATCAGGAAAGCAGCAGTCTATAGGTGGAAGGAGGGAAGAAAACATTATGGCTTATTTACAAGTGAATGGCATTACAAAGAGATTTGGAGGTATTGTCGCCGTTGATAAAGTCAGCTTTGAAGTTAACGAAGGTGAGATTGTTAGCATTATAGGACCGAATGGTGCTGGTAAAACAACAATATTCAATATGTTAACCGGTGTTTATACCATAGATGAGGGCGAGATTATATTCGATGGCTGTGCAATTCATAATCAGAAACCTCAGGAAGTTGTGAAAGCTGGTATTTCGAGAACTTTCCAAAACATCCGCTTATTCCAGGACCTTCGAGTAGTAGAGAATGTATTAGTTGGTACTCACATTAAGACAAAATATAGTTTTCTTGATTCTGTGTTACGTACGAGAAGATTTCGTAAGGAGGAAGATGAGAAAGTATTGACCGCAATTCGAATCCTAAAGTCCATCGGATTAGATAATCGCAGAGATGATTATGCGCAGAATCTTCCTTACGGAGACCAAAGAAAATTAGAAATCGCAAGAGCGATTGCAACTGGTGCGAAAGTACTTTTGTTAGACGAACCGGCTGCAGGTATGAATCCACAAGAATCTGCGGAGCTTCTTCAGTTTATCAGAAGCTTGCAAAAACAGGGCTATACCATTATTTTAATCGAACATGACATGAGTGTAGTTATGAATATCTCGGACCGTATTTATGTCATTGACCACGGAAAACCAATAGCACATGGTTTACCAAAAGAAATTGCAAATAATGAAAAGGTAATTGAAGCTTACTTAGGAGGTGTTGGTACCGGTGCTTAAAGTGGAAAAGTTACATACCTATTATGGAAATATACACGCTCTTAAGGGCATAGACCTTGAGGTAAACAAAGGAGAGATCGTTTCTCTGATTGGTAGTAATGGTGCAGGAAAGTCAACCTTACTAAGTACTATTACAGGCATCGCGAAGGCACAAAGCGGTACCATTACCTTTAAAGGAAATAACATAACGAATACAGCTCCTTATCATATTACAAAAACGGGAATTAGTATCTCTCCAGAGGGACGTGAAGTATTCCCAAGTTTAACAGTGGAAGAAAATTTAAGGCTTGGTGCTTATATTGTCAACGATAAGAAAAAGATAGCAGAAGGATATGAGCGTGTCTATGAGCTATTTCCAAGACTGAAGGAAAGATATAAACAAAGCGCAGGTACAATGTCTGGTGGTGAACAGCAGATGTTAGCAATTGGACGTGCTTTAATGAGTAATCCGGAACTACTTTTATTAGATGAGCCATCCTTAGGTCTTGCACCAAACATCGTATTACAGATTTTTGACTTAATAAAATCAATCAACGCACAAGGGGTGACTACCCTATTAATTGAACAGAATGCCAATATGGCACTTAGTGTATCAAATCGTGCTTATGTACTTGAGA
The DNA here is from genome assembly GCF_031997925.1 of Lachnoclostridium sp. Classification (NCBI taxonomy): domain Bacteria; kingdom Bacillati; phylum Bacillota; class Clostridia; order Lachnospirales; family Lachnospiraceae; genus Lachnoclostridium; species Lachnoclostridium sp. The sequence goes on from NZ_DAMADT010000002.1 coordinate 138,137, forward strand.
ATGGCTTAGTGTCCATGTCAGGTGATGCCAAAGAAATCGCGGCTGATCCTAGAGTAAGAAAAGCATATTTGGGTCATGCCTAAAAGACACGAAAGGAAGAATGGAGGTAAGTATGAAAAAGATTATTAATGAGCCAACGAAGGTTGTATCAGAACTTCTCAAAGGTATGGAGCTTGCACATCCTGAGTTAGTCTATACAGAAAAACTAGAAGTAATTGCAAGAAGAGAAAAGAGCAACAAAGTTGCAGTAATATCAGGTGGTGGTGCAGGACATGAGCCAGCACATGCTGGATATGTTGGAAAAGGTATGTTAGATGCTGCTATCTCTGGTAATGTATTTTCCTCACCAAGTCCAGACAGAATTATAGAGGGAATTAAGCAGACGGATGCAGGCAAAGGTGTTCTGATGGTAATCAAGAATTATTCTGGTGATATCATGAACTTTGGACTTGCTAAGGATTTGGCAGAGCTTGAGGACATCGAGGTGGAAAGCGTTGTTGTAAGAGATGATGTCGCTGTTCCAGACAGTACTTACTCCACGGGACGTAGAGGTATTGCAGGAACTGTATTTGTTCATAAGATTGCAGGAGCAAAAGCTGAGAGTGGTGCTAATCTGCAGGAAGTAAAAGCAGCGGCTGAGAAAGCAATCGCAAATATCAGGAGTATGGGAATGGCAATGACTCCTTGTATCTTGCCAGCAGTAGGAAAGCCTGGATTTGTACTTGAAGAAAATGAAATAGAAATCGGTATGGGAATTCACGGAGAACCAGGTGTGGAGCGTACTACGGTAAAGACTGCAAAGGAAGTAGCTAAAATTTTATTAGATAAGATCTTAGAGGATTATGACTTCTCTGACAGCGAAGTGGCTTTATTGGTCAATGGTCTTGGTGGCACACCACTGATGGAGTTATATATTCTAAATAAAGAAGTGCAAGAGTTGCTAGTAGAAAAGAATATCAAGGTATATAAAACTTTGGTTGGCAACTACATGACAGCACTTGATATGAGTGGATGTTCTATCACATTAATGAAACTAGATGAAGAGCTTAAGGAATTACTGGATGCACCTTGTAATACTCCTGGCCTTACTATTAATTAAGAGGTGAATGCGATGGGATTTCAATTAACAAGTAAAGATTATGCTAATTATATTAGAAAAGCATACGAATTAATTCACGCGAATGGTGATTATATCACTGCTTTAGATAGTGCAACCGGAGATGGAGATCACTGGACCAATATCAATATGGGCTTTGAAAAATTAGTTGAAGTTGCTGAAGAGTTAGAGCAGAAGAGCGTATTTGAGGAGTTTATGCAGATTGGAACAATTATGATGTCAGTAATCGGTGGTTCTTCTGGTGTACTTTATGGAAGTGCTTATCTGGCTGCTGCTAAGGTATTAAAGGGAAAAGAGACGATCGGCAATGAAGAATTATGCCAGGTGTTAGATGCAATGTTACAGGCTATTATGTCTAGAGGTAATGCACAGAAGGGCTGGAAGACAATGATTGATTGTTTGGCTCCTGCAGTAGAATGCTATCAAGCTTGTATAGCGGTGGGAATCGATGAAAAAACGACAGCTGACAAAGTAAAACAAGCTGCAATCGTTGGTGCTGAAAGTACCAAGGCTATGGAAGCAGTGAGAGGCAGAGCTACTTATCAGGCAAATAAAGGAGTAGGACACCTTGATCCAGGTGCAGTAACCATGTCTTATCAGATTGCAACATTGATGGATTGTGTGAAAGAACTTTGTGAATAATCAGCTATTAATCTAGGTGATTAATTATAAAAATAAAAAATACAAAATAGGAAAAGGAGTACATAATTATGATTAAGAATGAAGCAAGTGACAGAGGACAACATATTGAGGATTTACGTAATGCAATCGAGCATAGAGCAACATGGTTCTATTACTTAGTGCAGGAAGCGAAAAAAAGAGGTTTAGATTATGATTTCGCAAGTGATGCGATTACAGCTTGTGGTTGTTTCCATGGTGATAGCAAATATACTAAGACGGATGATTTAAAAGCATTTGCACCTGAGTTTGTGAGCGAGAATGTTCGTAATATCTTTGAGATGGACACAGAAGTTACAGACGATGAATTCAACATTACATTCCACTATTGTCCATTAGTAGCTGCATGGAAGAAACTAACGGATGATGAAGAGGAAATTGCAAAGCTATGTGATATTGCAATGGATGGTGATAGAGGTATTTGCAGTACATTTCCTGATTTCGAGTTTGAGTTAGGGAAAACAATTGCTAAGGGAGATCCAATCTGCGAGGTTTGTTTCCGTAAGAAACAGAAATAAGTTTGGGGGGTAACTGCAAGATACTATTTTTGCAGTTCCCCTTTCTTTTGTCAAAAATATTCTCTTTGGTTAAAATTGCTAAAATAATTATAGAAGAAAGCCTCTGCTTGATTTGTCTTTTATAATATGAAATAATAAATTCTGGGAGGTGTAAATAATGCTGGAAACAATTCTTGGATCAATCAAAGAATTTGTAATAAGATTTTCTGATATAATCTCAAATACTGTTGATTCCGATGTTATTATCGCGGATAATAACCTAAAAATAGTAGGGAGCAAATTTCGATACTTTACTCTGTATAATGAAATAGAAGTAGGATCCTTAATATCTGAGGTAATTTCAAAGAAAGAAAAAGTTATAGTAAAGGATAAAGGTGATATAGAATCCTGTAGGGAATGTGAACAATTTCATGATTGTAAGATGATAGGATTTGTAGGAGTACCTATCTATTATAAGGACTGTGTGATAGGGGCTATTGCACTGTTATTACCGCAGCATCGCGTGGAGTCTTTGTTTCAGACAATTGATACATCAATAGAGTTTTTGGAAAATATGGCGGAACTTTTATCTGGTAAGATAGAGTACTATAATCAAAACCAGTCTCTTAGCCAAATTATTGTTGAGCGAGAAGCGATGATGGATTTACTATCAGATGCTGTTGTATTTACAGATTATTATGGAAATATACAGCACTGTAATAGCAGATTTAAGAAGCTTTTTACATCGGATAAAAACGTTAACGGTAAACAGTTACAAGAATTATTGCCACATGCTATCTTCGATGAATATTTTAGTGAATACAATGAGTTAAAAAATATAAGAGTATATATAACTTGTGGTTCTTATTCGTTCTATGGATTTGTTTCGAGTAAACAGGTAATAGTAAATGGAAAAGAATATGGAACCATGTTTGTGTTCGAAACGATGAATCAGGTTCAGAAAAATGTTCAGTTATCAGAGAAAGGATCTATGGTAACATTAAAATGGGCAGAATGGATTTATCCACGTGATATAATACAGAAGTCAAAAGCCTTGGCTGTGACAGGAAAGACAATTTTAATTAGCAGCAAGAATCGAAATTTGAGTGAATTACTTGCAAAAGGAATCACCAATTTCTCAGAACGAAGCCTAAATGGACTAAAGATTCTATTTTGTGATAACATGTACCGAGATTTATTAAATGTTTTTTTATTTGATGAGTTTGGAGAATTAAGAGATGCCAATAATGGGACAATGTTAATCCACGATGTTGAGAACTTACCACTTTATGTTCAGGAACGGCTTTTGTATTTTATAAAGACAGGTAATATTAAGTTAAATAATAATACGAGTGTAAAATCTGATGTTCGACTCATCTTTTCTTCCACAGGTGATTTAAAAGAACTCGCGAAAAATGGGCTATTTTTAGAAGAGTTATACTATCATATCTCAGAGCATGAGATCATAGTTCCAAATCTGCAAGACGATATGACATTATTTAAACTTTTAATTAACTCAGGTTTAAGTTATTACGGGAAGGTATATCAAAACAATAATGTTTCCTTAGATAAGGAAGTGATAGAATATCTCTTTCGTTCTAGCTATAAGGAGAATCTCAATCAGCTTGAATCAGTTCTAGAGGCCATTGTAAGAAAGAATGACAATGAGGTAACGTTAGACGACATCAAAGATATGGGGTTTTACAAACAAAAAAATCAAAATGATATATCTTTAAGTACTTTTGAAATGGAGAAAATATCGGAATTATTAAAAACAGGATGTAGCAAATCAGAAATTGCCAGACGCCTTGGAATAGGAAGAGCAACTCTTTATCGAAAGCTTGTAGAGTATGGAATATCTGATTAGTTTAAATTATAAAGAAATGCTTTTGTAAGATAGGTGGTATCATCTGTTAAGCAAAAGCTTTTTTGCTTTAAAAAAGTTATTGCAATACGTATATATTTTGATTACAATATGGTAAAATGTGTTAAGGTGTCGATTTTACATGGAAATATTTACTGAACTCTTATTTTAACCTCATCAGGGAAGAGACTTACCTGAAATGCCACGTAGTGGTAATTGGATTATGAGCAAGTATAAGCGGACTGTGAATATCCGCTTTGTCATATTCATAGGTATAAGGATAGACATTTAGAAGCATTCTTAAGAAAGTTTAGACTTTAACATCAGCAGAATCATAAAATAAGGAGGAATCGTCGTGAATGTAGAAGAGTATAAAAAGATTGTTGAAGCCAATAAAAATAATGGAGAAATAGGAGCAGAGCATAACGAGTTAAACAAAGTATGGACAAAGAATAGAAAGGGTAAGATGCCATATTTGCTTAAGGTATTTTTATTTTCCTTTCTCTATGCGATTGCGATATTGATTTTAATGTTTATTTTTGACGCAATAACAGAGGAATATAGTATATTGCTGATGGTACTTACAGTTATCGCATCTATCCCTATATTAATTGCATTTGGTAAGAAAAATATGAGTAATTTTATTACTTATATTTCATATGATGGCGACTTGTATCGCTTGATGTATACGAAACAAAATCTATCGTTTACGTCAGATGTATTACCAATTCAACTACTTGGTGCTGCTTTAACAATGTCTGGAGCAAATAAAGCGGTAAATAAAGCTGCCAATGCGGGAGTAGATATCGAGAAAACAATCAATATTATGAGCAATGATCCTAATACATGGCGTATTGATAGGATAAAGGAACTTAAAGTACATAAACATGGATTTAAAGCAAAGGTAGTCGTTACAATAGTAATGACGAATAAAACAAAATCCAAGAATATAAGCGTATTGGATGATTATATGGATTATTCTTCATTATTAGATACTGTTAAAAAGTTAAAGTAAACATATATATGAGAATATTTTGATTAAGATATTTTCTGATAGAATAGAATGCGGATAATTATAAATAACTTATTTCTAATTATAAAATAATTTATATTGCGAACATGACATACTGTTGTCGTGTTCGCAATGTTATTATTTAGAAAGAAAAAGAGGGAAGAGTTAATAAGATGGTGTCTTTTCTCTGTATAAACAGGAAGGAAAATAATGAAGGGAGTAAGTTATGAAGGAAGGAATTATTAAAAAAACATGTCAAATAGTTGAGAAAAATACAGGTGAGGGAACCTATTGTGCTCTAGGTTTAATCGATCATGACGGATACCCAACGATATCTACTATAACTGCTTCTAAGGCGGACGGAATCAGCTGGATTACATTTTGTACAGGTCTAAACTCAAGAAAATCGAATCGAATCAACAAGTGTAATCGTGCAAGTGTATGTTTCAACTCTGATGATTATAATATAACCTTGGTTGGTACGATTGAAATTCTAACGGATTTGGAAACCAAAGAAGAAATGTGGTATGGAGGGCTTATAAATCATTTCAGTGGACCAGATGATCCTAATTTTTGTGTTTTGTGCTTTAAGACAGAACGATACAGTGTTTTGGTTGATTGGGAGGAAGTTGCTGGAACTATAGATTCCAATGTCAGTGATATATAATTACATATAAGGATAACAAAATGACTGCTCTCGTGAAGCAGTCATTTTGTTATCTTTATATATTTAATTTCCTAATGTATTTATGACATTTACTCCGTTTTTATTAACGATTCAATCTTTCCGCTTCCTCTTCTGTATTATATAAAGCAAGCCTTAACAATACCGCATAATCAATGTTTTTCAATAGATCCTCTTGCTCTGCTATTGATTCACATTGTATGTCTTTTATATCATTTACACTTAAGGAAAAAAATCTTGCTGCCAATACATATTCTTTTCCTGGTTCAAGTTTAACTTTATTTTTTTGGTTTTCACCTAAGACACTTTGTGAACTGAAATCTAATGTTTTATTATCAGGGAATTGAAAATAACGAGGGTTTAATAAAGTTCTAAGACCTTGTGTTTCAGTCATTAAATTCCATTCAACACCTTCACATGCGGAATAATCATTTTTTATAGCATTGGAATTGATATACAAATCATAAGTTTCTGATGTTCCTCCATACGATATAGTATAAGAATTAGTTTTTTCGCCCTTGATCC
>NZ_DAMADT010000002.1:144524-169868 GCF_031997925.1 Lachnoclostridium sp.
GATAAAGAGCTTGTCCTCCAATGTCATTACCGTACTCAAAATTTAATACAGCAAGCATATCACCTGAAAAACGAGCAATAACTTTCTCACGCTCTGTTAACTCTATATTCCTTACTGTATTCTTGTTTTTACTTGAGCATCCAATCATCGAAGTACTTAAAAGTGCTAATATAATTAATATCAACTTATAAAATCGCTTATTCACCACTTCTCATCCTCACTCTATTTAATATTACTTAGTTCTACAATTACGCTCTAATGAAACAAGAAAACTACAGTTGTCAAATACTATACTTACTATAAATTGTAACTCATAACCATTTGTATAGCAACCATGTTTTAACATACATTACCACAAATTAAAATAAATATTAGAGAAAAATTAGAAATTGATTAACCATATTGACAGTACAATATTATATGATGTATAGTATTGTCAACGAAATAATATTATACTAAATAAGAGGGAATAATATTGGATAATATAATAATAGTTAAAGGAGTTGATATCATGGTTTTTAATACAGGATCCGCACTGTTGGACGCAATCGTGCTAGCTGCGGTTTCTAGGGAACCGGAAGGAACTTACGGGTATAAAATAACACAGGATGTAAGGGAAGCAATTGAAATTTCGGAATCTACGCTTTACCCAGTTCTTCGTAGATTACAAAAAGATGATTGTTTAGAAGTATATGATATGGAAATTGCGGGAAGAAACCGAAGGTATTATAAAGTGACACCTCAAGGGAGGATACAGCTTCAGCTGTATTGTTCGGAGTGGAAAAACTATTCCGCAAAGATTAGTAAGATTTTTGAGGGGGTGGCGTAGTTGAACCGAGCTGAGTTTTTAAAAGAGTTGGAGGAGTTGCTTCAAGATATTCCAACAGAGGAAAGAATGGAAGCACTCACGTTCTATGATAGTTATTTTGAAGAAGCAGGGGAGCTGAATGAACCGATAATATTGAGGGAATTAGGTTCACCAGCAAAGGTTGCAAAAAGTATTAAATTAGACCTTGGTACTATAAAAGAAGAGGAGTCTGGTGAGTATACCGAAAGAGGTTACCAGGATAGTGCTCAAAGTAAAGACAGTATCATGAAATTAAATGAAGTTTCAAATTTAGAATTAGGTGATGAGCAGCAAGATTATAAAGAGAACAGGCAGAGTAATTCCTATCAGAATCAAGGAAATCAAAATCAGTCTGCTTACAATGAGAACCAAAATTCTACCAATCAGAACCAAAATTCAAGTTACCAAAATCAGAATACTGGCTATCAAAACAATAATCAGAACTACCAAAATCAGAATTCAGGTTATCAAAACCAGAATGGAAACTATCAAAATCAAAATGCTGGATATCAGTATCAGAATGGAAATTACCAAAATCAAAACACATCGCATCAAAACCAGAACATGTATTATCAAAATGGTACCTATCAAAATCAAAGACCTATTGTTAAAAAGACAGGTATTAATGTGTTTGCTTTAATTTTATTATGTATCTTTGGGTTTCCGATTATAATCCCTCTGATGATAGCTTGCTTCGCAACTGTTTTCGGTTTGGTTGTTGGATTTGGTGGAGCAGGTATCGGATGTATTATAGCAGGTTTTGCACTATTTGTAACAGGGGTAGCACAAGTATTTGTAATTCCAATGTTAGGAGCTTTAGCAGTCGGGGGTGGATTGTTATGTTTTGGTATCGGCTTGTTGTTATTTCTAGTAGCTTGCTATTGTGCTAAGATGTTTCCAGTATTAATCCGTGGCCTTGTTGGCCTGTTAAAAGCGCCATTTGGGGGAAGGAGTGTAGTAGCATGAAATCAACGGGAAGAATTGTATTAGGTATAGCCTGTGCCTCCATAGGAATTGGTATTGCTATCCTACTATTTGGAACATTATTTGGTGGAGGCAGTGTTAGGAATCGGTATAACACATTTTCCTACCAAGATGAAGCCAAGGATGTTACCTCAGTTAAACTAGATATAGATTTTGCTAAAGTTCGTATAGTGGAAGGAGATACTTTTCATGTTGATGTAAAAAATACTACGGAAGACGGATTTCATAGTGAAGTAAAAAATGGTGTATGGTATCTAGAAGATAACTTTGATGATCGTTATTCTATGAATCTATTCGGCATTAGATTACCTATTAACTTTCATGGATTTGGTTTTCGAAGTGAAGTGGATTTATATCCTACCATTACAATCACAATACCAGAAGGTTTTGAAGCGGATGAATTTGACATAGAGTTTGGTGCAGGGGAAATATTAGTTGATAATATCTATGCAAAAACCGTGGGTTTTTCAATGGGTGCTGGTGATATGACAATAAAAAAACTTACGGTGGATAATGATTCTAGTTTCAAAGTAGGCGCAGGTTCTATGAAAATAAATCACTTAACAGCAAAAGATGTAACTATGGAAAGTGGTGTTGGTGAAATCTCCGTTACGGGTGAAATCTACGGAAGCAGTTATGTAGATTGTGGTGTAGGTGAAATCAACCTTAATTTAGAAGGGGAAGAAAAAGATTATAATTATATAGTTGACTGCGGTATTGGAAGTGTTAAAATAAATAATAGTAATTGGGACTTTACAGCCCATGAAAGTATTTATAATGATAAAACCAAAGGAACATTTAATCTTAAATGTGGTGTTGGTTCCATTAGTCTTAATCTTCGTTAATTTATGCTTTAAAGCAAGGGTAGAAAGGGAGGATAATTATGCAAAAAAAATTGGTGAAATCTCGTACTGATAGAAAAATATGTGGGGTATGCGGTGGGATTGCAGAGTACATTAATTTAGATCCTACAGTGATTCGTATTTTATGGATTATCTTTTCATTTTGTGGAGGTATTGGTGTACTTGCGTATATTGCATGTGCTTTTGTTATGCCAGACTAAGTATAAAATCTTTTGGTAAGAACTTTACAATTTGATACTGGCTATGGTGATACTTATGAGATATTAAACAGTAAGAGTTGCCCCAATATTTAAAAGATCGTATAGATTAGCTATATGGTCTTTTTTTATACTACAGTTGGGTATTTATCGTTTGTTTTTGTGTGATTTACTATATTGGTTTTATTCCTGTATAATAATATAAGAACAATACATATGGTGGTGTAATGAGATGAGTGAAATTACACCATACTAATACTTGTTCTCTTTATTATATATATATACTAAAGTAAGGATGAACATCAGTATTAGATACTGGTTATGGTCATAAAAATAAACAGAAGTTATATTAAACAAGTATTGCACCAATATTTAAATTGTGTTAAAGTGTGAAATAATGAAGAAAATGAAATGTAAATATAGATGGAGGCATTTATGATAAAAGTTATTGATCAATTAACCAATCTCTTTACTACTGCATTTGTAGAGTGTGGCTACGAAGAAAAGTACGGAGTGGTAACAATATCGAATCGTCCGGATTTGTGTCAATATCAATGCAATGGTGCACTAGCAGCAGCTAAGCAATACAAAAAAGCACCTATTATGATTGCAAATGAGATTGTAGAACGCTGTAAAGACAATTCAGCATTAAAAGAAATTACTGCAATTATGCCAGGATTCATTAATTTTTCTGTTAAGGAAGAATTTTTGGTAGATTATCTTCAAGGTATGTCAATGGATGAACGACTTGGTTGTGAGGAAGCTAAGAACCCAGATACAGTAGTTGTAGATTACGGCGGTCCAAATGTGGCAAAGCCTCTTCACGTTGGACATCTTCGTCCTGCAATTATTGGTGAAAGTATCAAGCGTATGGTACGCTTTTTAGGGCATAACGTAATTGGAGATGCACATCTTGGTGACTGGGGTACTCAGATGGGGCTTATCATTGCTGAGGTTAGAAAACGTCAACCAAATCTTCCTTATTTTGATGAGAGCTTTGCAGGAGAATATCCAAGTGAAGCACCATTTTCCATCTCTGAATTAGAGGAAATTTATCCAACTGCAAGTGAATATTCGAAAGAACATCCAGAATTTCGTGAGGAAGCAAAAGAAGTCGTATTTGAATTACAAAATGGTCACCGTGGATACACAGCTCTTTGGAACCACATAATGACTGTTTCCGTAAACGACTTAAAGAAAAACTATGATAACCTTAACGTTCATTTTGATGTATGGAAGAAGGAAAGCGATGCTCAGCCTTATATTCCAGGTATGGTTACTTATTTAAAAGAGACGGGCTTTGCTAAAATCAGTGAAGGCGCTTTGGTAGTTGATGTAAAAGAAGAGACTGATACCAAGGAAATTCCTCCATGTATGATATTAAAATCCGATGGCGCAAGTTTATATGCCACAACAGATTTAGCTACTTTAGTAGAACGTATGGAATTATTTAACCCAGCATCAGTTATCTATGTTGTAGATAAACGCCAAGAACTTCACTTTGAATTAGTATTTCGCTGTGTAAAGAAAACTAAATTAGTTCCTGAAAATGTGAATTTAACCTTCTTAGGTTTTGGTACGATGAATGGGAAAGACGGAAAGCCATTTAAGACAAGAGATGGCGGTGTAATGCGTCTTGAATATTTAATGGATAGCATTAACGAAGAAGTTTATAAGAAGATTATGTCCAACCGAGAAATGGGCGAAGAGGAAGCGAGAGAAGTTGCTAAAATTGTCGGTTTGGAAGCATTAAAATACGGTGATTTATCCAATCAAGCATCCAAAGACTACATTTTTGATATTGATCGCTTTACTTCCTTTGAAGGAAATACAGGCCCTTATATTCTCTATACAATCGTACGTATTAAGTCAATTCTTGCAAAGTATCAAGAAGAAAACAAGGCAGTGGATGTTAGCAAGCTATCCATTAAGTCAGGTAATACAAGAGAATATGGCATTAGTGAAGTAAATCTTATGTTAGAATGTGCAAAGTTCAATGATGTGATTGAACATGCTGCATATGAAAATGCACCACATAAGTTATGTGCTTATGTTTACGATTTGGCGAATGCATTTAGTACGTTCTATCATGAAAATAAAATTATTGCAGAAGAAAACAAAGAAAAACAGCAAGAATGGATTGCTCTTATTAATTTGGTATTAAGAATTTTATCTACTTGCATCGAATTGTTAGGTTTTAGCGCACCAGAAAAAATGTAAGATTTAATTAAAGCGCGAAAGGACTGGAAAGTAACGAGCTTTCCAGTCCTTTTAATATCGAAAGGATGCACACCACCCTTCACAAGGTGAAGTGTATTCTTCTAGACAAATTTCCTTCGTAAAAGATAGCAACAAGGGAAGGCTAGAGTGAAAACCCCACTTTGCTTAGCAAATTGAGATTTAATAAGAAATAGATTGGAGAAATGATTTATGTATAAGTTGTTATCTAAGCTAGTTATATATCGTAACATCGGAAAAGACAGTATACTGATATGTTTGGCTGATATTATAGAACAGTATCAGCGAGGAAATACAAAGAAAGAAGATACGATTGCAGCTATCTATACACAAATACATAATTTACTTGATATCGCAACGGAATATGGCTTTAATGATAACTTATGGCACAACTATTTAAGTTATTTACTTGCTACTGTGGAGAACCCATTTAGTATGTCTTGTGAGAAAGTTGGTGCAAGAGAAGGCACAGTAAATAAGCTTGCCAAAGGAGATTTTACGATATTTAAAGCACTTTTTGATTATGACTTTACTCCGCTAGAGGATGAGCTTGGGATTGATTGTTTTAAAGTTATTACAGATTATAGAGCAATTGAGAAAAATGGAAAGTGCTACGATCACAGTGTTAGTGAGAAGGTTCAGGAATTAAGTCGCAAGATTTCAAACGCAAAGGATGAAAATGAAATCTTTCGTATTGTAACGGATTTCTATAAATATTATGGTGTCGGGATGCTTGGGTTAAACAAAGCCTTTCGTATAGGAAAGGGTGGGGATGAGTTACTACTCTCACCGATAACGAATACCGAAGAGGTAGTGTTGTCTGATTTGATAGGTTATGAGATTCAAAAGAAAAATCTAGTTGATAACACAAAAGCATTTATCGAAGGGAAAAAAGCGAACAATGTATTATTGTTCGGAGATAGTGGAACCGGAAAATCAACGAGTGTTAAGGCTATTCTTAATGAATTCTACCCAGAAGGACTTCGTATGGTTGAAATCTTTAAGCACCAGTTTGAAGATTTATCAACAGTTATCTCAAAGATTAAGAATCGTAATTATAAATTTATCATTTATATGGATGATTTGTCATTTGAGGAATTTGAAATAGAGTATAAGTATTTAAAAGCAGTGATAGAAGGTGGGCTTGAAACAAAACCTGATAATGTCTTAATCTATGCAACCTCTAACCGTAGACATTTAATTAGAGAAACATGGAGTGATCGTTCTGACATGTCAAAAGACGAGTTACATCGTTCTGATACGATACAAGAAAAACTCTCTTTAGTTGCTAGGTTTGGTATCAGCATTAATTATTCCGCTCCATCTCAAAAAGAGTACTTTACAATTGTAGAAGAGTTAGCGAAGAAATATAATAATTTTGGTTTATCAAAGGAAGACTTAATCCAAAAAGCAAATATGTGGGAACTTAAGGGTGGAGGTTTATCAGGTAGAACAGCTTCCCAGTTCATCACCTATATGCTAAGCCAAGAGCTTACTTACTAAGGATTGACTCCTCATTTTATAATGAAAGATATGCAAAATTTGAGGGTATTTAGCAATCGAAACGTCGGTAAAAAATGAAATGTGTCGCATAAAGTTAATAGAATCAATATTAATACAAAAATGTACTATATTTGCTAAAAGATACAATAATTATTTTGACATTGTGTTACGTCGCTGGTAAAATAGGACTAGACGTATCATAAGGGAAAATTTTGCCTTATTATAAATAAAAAGGTAGTGTTTACTACTTTGAAAGTTAGTTGAATTAGCAATAGAAACAAATTGTATTGAAAGTGAGGTTAACCATGGAGACAAGAATAAGTAAAAATGGAAAACGTATCTTAAGAGGTGTTATGTTTGGTGCTTGTTTTGCGATGACAGTAGCACTTTTTGAAACTTCAGTTACCTATGGAAGTGAATTGAAGATAAATGCATTAGTTTCTACTACTCAAGCGAAAGATGAGGATCAGATTTATTATATTGGCAAAGTAACAGGTGGTGCCAATGTCAGAGTTGGTGCAGGTGCGGATAAAGATCAGCTAGTCGTTGCTAATCAGAGTGTAAAATTAAAAAAAGGTACTGAGGTTACTATACTATCCGAAGTAATGGTGGGTAATAAGCCTTGGTATGAAATTAAGTTTAAAGTAGGGAAAAAAGAAGTAGTGGGTTATGCAACGAGTACATACATTGAGAAGACAAGCAAGACAATTACTCCAACTCCAATGCCAACACTTACTCCGGAACCTACCTTAACACCAACGCCAGTACCAACTGCGATACCAACGGTAGAACCTACTGCGATTCCTACGAAGACAACGAACGTAGCAGGTGGTAACAGTACGGGGAGTATGATTCTGTGGATATTTGGCGGAATATCTATGTTAGCTTTAGGTATTGTGTTAACACTTTCTGTTAGAAGGAAACGAAAAGAAGACTTTGAAGAGGCTGAGGAAGTATCTAAAAAAGTTGATAAACTTAAGAATATGGTGATAACGAAAGATATCAATGAGAAAGATTCTAAAGAAAAAAATTCAAAGAACAAGGCAGCAGGAAAATTCACAAAGGAAGGAAGGCCTACACGCCAACCAATTACGATTCAGCATACCTCTGAGGTTTATGTTAAGAATTCAAAGCTTGATACAAATGGATTTACAGATGAACTTGCTGTCACGAAAGAGCAGGTAGCTGAGGAAGTTTCATCAATAAAAGAAAGTTTAGAAAAAAACAGCGATGAAAAAAATGAATTACGTAAAGCGATTCAAGAATTACGTGAGCATGATATTGTAATTCATAAGTATTTTGGTAAAGGAGAGGTCTTCGATAACTCTGATGTCAAACTAATTGAGGTTCGCTTTGGCGGAGATGCTAGATTTCTTAAAAAAGATCAATTGATTTCTAAGAAGTTATTACAGATTACAAATGAGCGTAGAAGATAATTGTTTCATTATTTGTTAAATTAAAATGAATGGGGCTGTCGCAAAATAGCTCATTAAAAATAATGTACAATAAAGGTAGCTTGATTTGGTTTTTAAAGCCATTTCAAGGTACCTTTTTTGTTAAATACTGTTTTATTCTGCAAGTTGCTTGAAGAATCATTTTGTGACAGCTCCATTTTTATCTCATTTCAAGGAAAAATTAGCAAGGTGTACTTTTGCTAATTTTCGAATGAGTATATAACGATATCCGCCAGAAATGATGGCTCATAAATAAAGAGTTGGCTATTTTTGCATACCCCTGAAAGTTACTACTTCTTTCTATTTATTACTTCATTAACATCAAACGTTAGGGAGCAATCCTCCATTACAAATAGTGGAATCCCAATATTCCCGTCGACTCTAACTTTATCAAATAATGGATTTGTATCACGATATTTTAAAAACTCTTTTAAATGAGTAGTTACTTGCGTGAATTCGCGATATTCTATAGTAATATCTGCATGTCCTTTTAATACTTCCAATGCCCCGGTGCAGTCTGGGCATATATTCATTCCATACATAATAACGTTCATTGATGCCTCCATGATTTGTTTTATATTATAAGTTTAGCATAGCATATTAGTAATCTTTTTTAAAGGAGCCAGCTATAGAGGATAGGGATTTTTAAATTTTATTAATCATCGATTTAAGAATATAGTTAGAGTATGATAACCTCTGCTATGCATAATATATAACAGATAATAAATAAAAGAGGAAAATGTGTTGCAGGAAGGTAAAGGGGTCACTCTGTTAAGACATACAAGGAAGAAATCAGTAACGAATGAAAGTAATACGCTCGATCTTTTAGAATGTTCGTATGAATATCCTCAGATTTTAACAAATAAAGAAGATAGCCCACAGGCTAAGGTGAATGTGGATATTACAAGAGAAATGAATCAACGATATCAGAGTAATTGTGAAGAGGCATTGGTGAATGCCTTATACATTGTAGATTTATTCAGCAAACCAGATGATATCACAGGCCCTTCATGGTTTCCTTTAACAGCAAGCGTTACTTATCGAGTAACATTGAATCAATACGGTATATTATCTATCGTATTTTTAGAATTTCGCTGGTATGGTGGTGCACATCCTATGACGGAACAGTTCTCCTTGACCTATAATGTGGAAACAGGACAACAAATTACAGCTCCGGAAATATTGGGAGAATCAGAGGAAGAGGTTAAGAGACAAATTGCAAACGGTTTTATGAAACAGTTTGAAGAAGATCCTAATAAGTTTTTTCCCGATGCGGTCAAAGATTTAGCCAATCTTAAATTTGAGTACCGTTTCTATCTGAAGAATGATAATATCGTCTTTTATTTTAACCCTTATGAATTAGGGCCTTATGTCTCAGGTATTTTAGAATACTCCATGCCAATTTTAAAGAAAAAAGTATGAGAATTTTAAGAGTAAGTATCATATTTACTACAACACTATGTTAGATGACGTTCAAGAAAATGATGTAATTGTATGAAATATAATTTATGATGAAAATACTAAAATATGGTATTGACATTTTTGATGTCTCTGTGTATTATGTACCTAGTACACTAAGCAACAAATACAAGAGAAAAATTCTTTGAGAGGAGGTTTAAATGGAGTTTAATAATAATATGCCTATTTATATGCAGGTAATTCATGATTTAAAGAAAGAGTTAATTCGTGGAAATCTGACGCTTGGTAGTAAATTGCCTTCTGCTAGGGATTTAGCAATTCAATATCAAATAAATCCAAACACTGCAAATCGTGTTTACCGGGAGATGGAACTTCAAGAGCTCTGCTATACAAAGCGAGGTCTAGGAACCTTTGTAACAGAGGATGATCAAAGACTTATGAGCGTAAGGGAAGAGATGGCCAAGGAGTATATGAGTGTATTTCTTATAGGCATGAGAGATTTAGGCTTACAAGAAGAGGATGTGATTTCACTTATTAAAAAAGAGTTTAATAAGTGCAAGGGTCAGGCTTGAACCTAAAGATTTTCAACTAGATTAAGGATTATGGAATAAGAAATCTGGATACAAACTTTAAATGAAAAAGAACATGATTGGAAATGGAGGATAAGATGTTAGTTAGTAAGGATATTGTAAAACGGTACATGTCAAAAGTGGCAGTAGCGGGAATCTCCATGCAAATGGAGCAAGGAAAAATTTATGCTTTACTCGGCCCTAATGGGAGCGGGAAAACAACTTGGATGAAGATGGTAGCAGGTCTTATTAAACCTACCATGGGGACCATCACATACAATGAAGTGCCAATTGGGATTGAAAGCAAAAAGAAAATTGCTTATATGTCCACGGAGCCATTTTTTTATGATTACATGACAGTAAAGGATGTTGGTAAATATTACGAGGATTTCTTTGAAGATTTTGATAGAGCGAAGTATGAACAGCTAATCATCAAAATGGATTTAAATATGAAAGATAAGGCAAAAAACCTTTCCTCTGGTCTTGCTGCAAAATTAAAAATCGCAGCGACGCTTGCTAGGAAGGCAGAAGTATATTTACTTGATGAACCTTTAAATGGAATTGATATTATAGCAAGAGACCATATCATGAATGCAATTTTAGAGGTAGCAAACGAAAAGACAATGATCGTGATATCGAGTCATCTGGTAGATGAATTAGAAAAAATAATAGACAATGCAATCTTTGTAAAAAATGGAGCAGTAGTCTTAAATGGTGATGCGGAGACAATCCGAAAAGAACATCAGAAATCTATCGTAGATTTGTATAAGGAAATCTATGCATAAGAGAGGGGAGTAAAAAGAATCTATGTTTAAATTAATAAAGTATGAGTTAAGAAAACAATGGTTTTCAAAGCTTTTTATGTTGATTGTTATGGGAATATTAGAGCTTACTTTTTTATTTAATCTGTTCAGAGATAAAAAGGATGCATTAGGAATTACAATCGGAATTATGACACTTTTTTCATTTGCTGCGATTATGTTTGTTTCTTTTGAATGTATTATGACCTATTCAAAAGACTTAAAAACGAAACAAAGTTATATGCTTTTCCTTACACCAAATTCAACTTACAAAATTGTCGGTGCCAAAGTGATAACCTCTGTTGCGCAGATTGGAATTACAGCAGCTATTATGGTTAGTGTGGTATTCCTTAACATATCCGTAGTTTTGCTACGCTATCAAGAAATAGAGAAGATGATAGATATGATACAGAAATTAATGAGAGATGTGATGGGATTAGACGTTGATTATGGTCTTGTATTAATTGCTATTGTTGCGTTTTTACTAGAATGGATATCAAAAGTAATCATGGGTATGTTAGCGATTACTCTTAGTGCCACTTTTTTATCCAACACAAAGGGAAAAGGAATTGTCAGCCTAATTATATTCTTTGTCTTAAATTATCTCGTTGGTAGAATTGGAAAACTATTCGTGCTAGAGAGTACGCCAATGTTTGATATATTTATGTTTGATGCTATCATAATGGCATTTGTTATAGCAGCTTTTTACCTTGCTACAGCATGGATGTTGGATAAAAAGGTGAGCGTTTAATATTGGTTATTTTGGATATTTCGGATAAAAATCCGAGGTGTCAGCACAAAAGAAGCCACCACAATTCGATACGATGGAATCAAAAATATGGGTAACATTAGAAAATAGTTCACCAGGGAAGGTAACCATATATATACTTTGTATCTGATGTTTTGATAGAAATTCTGCACCAGCGGGATCACGAAAATAAGGTTTCATTTCCTCAAAGTCCAAAGAACTTTTAGGAGTAAGGCAGATTTCCATAACACCAGCGGTTTCCCACAATTCTACATCGGTAGTGCTTTTAATAGCTTCATATAGTACACGAATCGGGGTTTCTTTCGGATTCATATAAAACCAGTCACCAGTGATGGAAGATTTCTTCTCTGGAACGGCTGGTTTTTTATTTTGTTTCTTACTCTCAAGATTGTCTTTTTGCTTTTTAAAATTCATTATAACTCCCATCTGCGTGCTTTAACACGCTTACAATCAAGAAAAAGTTCTTCGTGAACTTTTCCTTGTAAATCATTGCTCTTAGTATAACACAGGTAGAAAGGTTTGAAAACAAGCATAAACGTAAGTTTCTAAGAACCCAAAGTTGAATTTTAGTAGTTATCATAGTAAAATTACAATAAAAAGATGTGGAGGGTACAAAAATGGCAATCATAAAACCGTTTAATTGTGTTAGGCCAGAGAAAGAATATGCGAGTCGTGTAGCAGCTTTACCATATGATGTTTATAACAGAGTGGAAGCGAAAGAGGCTGCCCTAAAAGATGAATTATCTTTTTTAAATATAGACCGCCCAGAGACTGGATTTGAGATTTCAGTAGATATGTATGATGAGAGGGTTTATCAAAGAGCAAAAGAGTTGTTAGTAAAGCGAATCGAAGATGAAATTTATCTTGAGGATGAAAAAAAGTGTTATTACATATATGAGCTTATTATGAAGGGCCGTTCGCAAACAGGTATTGTTGCATGTGCTTCCATCGACGATTATCAGAATAATATTATAATGAAGCATGAAAATACGAGAGAGGAAAAGGAGCAGGATAGAATTCGTCATGTAGATACCTGTAGTGCTCAGACTGGTCCAATCTTCTTAGCATACCGATCGAATGAAGTAATTCATAATACCTTGGAACGTGTGAAAAAAGGAGAAGCGTTATACTCCTTCACTTCAGAAGATGGGATAACTCATAATGTTTGGAAAATAGAAGAGGATATCGCTATAGAAACCATTGAAAAAGCATTTGAAGGAATTCATAGAATTTATATTGCAGATGGCCATCATCGAGCAGCATCTGCGGTTAAAGTTGGCTTAAAAAGAAGAAAAGAAGCCAAAGAATACGATGGCAGTGAGGAGTTTAATACGTTTCTTTCTGTATTATTTCCGGAGGATCAGCTAATGATTTTGCCTTATAACAGGGTAGTTGCTGATTTGAATGACCTTAGTAAAGAAGAGTTTCTAAGTGCTGTTTGTGAGAATTTTTATGTCAATAATATGGGAGAAGTTAAAGTGACCCCAGAGAAAAAGGGTACATTTGGTATGTATCTTGATCATACTTGGTATGAACTGACTGCAAAAGAGTCTTTAGTACAAATAGAAGACCCTGTCGATGCATTAGATGTGTCACTATTACAAGATTATATATTAGATCCGATTTTAGGAATCAAAGATCCTAGAACAGATCATAGAATTGATTTTATTGGTGGAATTCGTGGTCTTAGCGAGCTAGAGAAACGGGTTGCGGAGGATATGACAGTAGCATTTTCCATGTATCCAACCTCTATTCAGGAATTGTTTGCTGTAGCAGATGCCAATAAATTAATGCCTCCGAAATCTACATGGTTTGAACCAAAATTAAGAAGTGGTTTGTTTATACATCGAATTTAAGGGGATGAAAGGTTTGCCTTACTTGTTCTCATGAAATTCTAATCAATTTTTCCTAATTTTATCATTGAAGCAGATATTTTGGTATGTTATCTTATTCTTAAGAAAGATTATATTAGGAGGTTTTTCGGAATGAAAGATTTTTCTATTCAAGGATTGGGAAGCATCTCTGGAGGAGAGTTTCAACGATTAACAGTGGAGGGAATGGGAACTAATCACGGTGATATTATTGCAGAATATCTGTCAATTGAGGGAGTTTTTAAAAGTACAGGAAATGTAAATGCAGGGGAAATTCAATGTGAGGGTGTTGCTGATTTTTTTGGCAACCTTCGGTGCAAAAAAATGATTATGGAAGGAGCAATAAATCTTAAAGCTGATAGTAAATTAGAGGCTGAAGATATTGTTGGGGAAGGATGTATTAATACTAAAGCAGATATTAATGTTGTTCGGATAAAAATGCATGGATGTGTGAATGCGAAAAGTATCCATGGAGATCAAATAGAGATTGAAAGTAAAGTAGAGGGCTATTCTACTTTTAAGAAATTCCTTCATAAGATTAATTTATCAGAAAGTAGTAAAGCAAGCACGATTGAGTTAATCAAAGCAGCCAATATAGTAATAACTGGGGTTTATGCAAAAGAAGTAATTGGTCATGATATCATTATTGGACCATATTGTGAGGTTGAGAAGGTAGATTGTACAGGAACATTAAAAGTGCATGAAACTGCGAAGGTAGGTACTATAGTAGGGGCCACACCTAGTGCCTAAGAAACTGATATGGAATTATCAACCAATTGAGAGTTGCTTAAAACAACCTGACGTTTTGATGGCTGTATTGCAAGATAATAGAATTTTAAGGGTATTAGTGAAAGGAGACTAAGTATGAGCAAGAAAAAAGAAATTGTGCCAGTACTTCCAAAAAAGAAGTCAAAAGGAAAAACAGTCGTAAAAGTAATTGTTGCGGTTGCAGCAATTCAGGGGATATTAAAAATGGTTGCATTTTATAAAAATAAAAAAAATGAGAAACAACCAGAAAACGAGGGAACTAAAAAATATGCTGTTTGGATGAATGGAAAGCAGGTTCGTTTAGATGAGGAAGAATTGCGCTCCATCGAAATCCAAGCAGTTATGTCAGGAATAGATATAGATCTTACGAAAGCTAAGATTCATGAGGATATGTTTATCTCTGGTAAGGCAATCATGTCTGGTGTATGTATCCGTGTTCCAGAAGATATTAACGTAAAAATGAATTGTAAAACTATACTTGGTGCATGTGCAAATTCTGTTCCAAAATACTTTGATGAAACATTACCAACTATTTTTGTTGAGGTTGATGGTGTAATGAGTGGTATTGCAGTGAAAATAGGAAATACTAATGAGATAGAAAATGATGAATGTGATTTGGATAAAGAAGATTCCGAATAAGAGAATCCAAACATCAAAACTTCTTATGAAAAAGGAAAGGAAGATAAAGTTATGATAGTGGAACCCAAAGTAAGAGGCTTTATATGTACAACAGCTCATCCGGAAGGTTGTAAGGAGAGTGTAAAAAGACAAATTGAATATGTAAAAAGGCATGACCAAAAAGAAGGACCAAAGAAAGTATTGATTATTGGTGCTTCTACTGGGTATGGTCTTGCATCACGAATTTCGCTTGCCTATACATACGGAGCCGCTACTCTTGGTGTTATGTATGAAAAGCCTGCAAAAGAGAACAGAACAGCAACTCCTGGTTATTATAATACAGAAGCGTTAGAAGCGTTTTTACATCAGGATGGCTATTATGGTGAATCTATCAATGGGGATGCATTTTCCAGAGAAGTGAAAGAGATGACCATAGCAAAGATAAAAGAAGATCTAGGTCAAGTAGATATGGTAATATATAGTCTTGCAGCTCCACGTCGTACGGATGAAGATGGTGTGACTTATTCTTCTGTACTTAAAACAACGAGTGTTCCTTATACGAATAAGTCTCTGGATTTAAGGAATAATCAGATATCTGAAGTTACGGTTCCTGCTGCCACGGAAGAAGAGGAACTTGCTACTGTAAAAGTTATGGGTGGTGAAGACTGGGCACTATGGATCGATGCACTAAAAGATGCTGGAGTGTTAAGTGAAGGAGTAATAACGATTGCTTATTCCTATATAGGGCCAAAGCTTACTTATCCAATCTATTATGAAGGAACGATTGGTAAAGCAAAGGAAGACTTATACCAGACATCTGTTTTGTTAAATGAGACATTAAAAGCCTTAGAAGGTAAAGCCTATATCTCTGTAAATAAGGCATTAGTAACTCAGGCCAGTGCAGCTATTCCAGTGGTACCATTATATATCAGCATTCTTTATAAGATTATGAAGGAACAGCAGCTTCATGAGGGTTGTATTGAGCAAATGGATCGTTTGTTTTTTGAGAATCTAGACCATCTGGAAAAGAAACTAGATGAACAACAGCGTATCAGAATGGATGATTATGAGATGCTTCCAGAAGTTCAAGAGAAGATCGCTAAAGCTTGGGATAATGTAACTACAGAAAATCTTACCGAATATGCTGACATTAAAGGATACTGGGAAGAATTTTATCATATGTTTGGATTTGATTATGATAATATCGACTATACAAAGGATGTTGTAATATAAGGAATGGATAGAAAACCTTTTATTGTGGGTAGTAATTTGAAAAAACAAAGTTTTTTTACATGAAAATATGTACCTGCAGCCCAAAATTTGCAGGGTTAAAAGAGGTATGGTTAATAGTATGAAAGTATTATTTTTAGAAGATGAACCTGTGATTCAAGATGTGTTAGCGGAATATATGAGGATGAAAAATTATGATGTAGTGACAGTAAGCGATGGTGAAGCAGCCATCGCTACTCTTTCGAGAGAGGACTTTGATATCGCTGTGCTAGATATTATGGTTCCTAAGAAAAATGGTCTATTTGTCCTTGAGTACATAAAAGAACGAGGAATCGATCTTCCTTGCATTATGCTGACTGCATTAGAGGATGAGCAGACACAGTTAAAAGCATTTAATTTATTTGCCGATGACTATGTTATAAAGCCGGTTTCTCCGATTATATTATTAAAGAGAATGGAAACCATTTTACGTAGGGTTTCTAGTCATAAAAATAAATCAATGAATAACAAAGAGTTTAATTTACTTGAGGAGTCTTATCAAGCATTTTTTCAGGGAGAATCCTTGAATTTAACCTTAAGTGAATTTTTACTTTTACAGATGTTATGGAAAGAACCAAATAGAGTATTTACTAGAGAACAAATAATTCTACATATCTTTAATGAAGATTATATTGGTAATGATCGGATTATTGATGCCCATGTGAAGAACCTAAGAAAAAAGTTACCGTTTTCCTGTATTCGTACCGTGATTGGAGTAGGTTACCAATTTGATATCGCTCAATTAGAGAATGGGGTGAAAAGTTGAAGTTATCGAAAAAAACACTGATTTATAGTCTAGCGGTTTCGCTTTTAATGGTTGCTCTATTTATTGGGTATTTTATTGCATTATTGCCATCCCTTTATGTTGATTTCAAACAGGACAAAAATTTAGAATCGGTCAAAGAGCTGCAGCAAACATATTGTAAGGAACGTTCCTATGCAAATTTAAAAGTGTTAAACCCAACGAGTACTATTACAGTAGAATTACCGATGGTAGGCAATACTCTAATTATTAGAAATAATTTTATGGAAGTAGAAGCTACAATTAAGGATTCAGAACTTCTTGAGATGCTTGATAGGTTGAGAAATTTATCGAATGATTTTTCAAATGAAGATTATCATTTATCAGAAGCTGAATTAGAACGTTACCAGGACATTTTCGTCGATAAATTACTTCCATCGAAATTTGTATTAGATAATTATCCTATTTCAATTCGTGTTAAGACAACTTCTGATTATCAAGGGATGATAGAATTATCAAATAAAATGCACCTTACTTCAAAGAAGACTTTCGTTTACGAATCTAATGTCGGAGATGGACAGACTTATTATACCACTTATCTAGCTATCACAAAGTTATCTGATGTGATAGTAGCTACCATATCCAGTGTAACTACGCCAAGTATGGATGATATTAAGCCTGTAATCCTTCGAAGTTTACCAATGATACTTGCAATTGTCGTATTACTTTCTATGTTGTTATCGAGTGTATTTGCGAAATATATTGTACAGCCGATTCGTAAAGTGACTTTCATGGCAGAACATATTATAAATACAAAAAAATTAAAAATGAAACCAATTGAACTTGGTAAACAGGATGAGATTGCTTATCTAGGAGAAACGATGAAAGAAGTTTATCAAAGGCTAGAGGATAATTACCAAGAGCTTGAGATAAAAAATTCTAAATTATCGGAAGAAAACAAAAGGCAGGAAGTATTTTTACGAGCTACCTCACATCAGTTAAAAACTCCGATTCAAGCTGCGCTCCTTCTTACCGATGGAATGATAAGTGAAGTTGGAAAATACAAAAATACGAAGGAGTACCTACCGCAGTTAAAAGGACAAATCTTAAATATGAAGTGGATTGTAGAAGAAATCCTATCTCTTCATCATAATCAAAATGAGCTTTTGATAGAAGCGGTTGATGTATCTGGGTTATTAAAGAGTATACTTGTCCGCTACGATTGTCAAATTAGTGAAAGAGCATTAACGGTTATTACAAATTATGAAGAAGTTATGATGACATCAAATCAAGAGCTGCTGGAGAAGTTATTTGACAATATTATAGCAAATGCTGTTATTTATACCCCGCATAATCAGAGTATTCGTATTAGTGTAACAAAGGAAGAGGTTTGTATTTGCAATGAAGGAACTATGATAGAGCCAGAACTATTACCACATATTTTTGAGCCATTTGTAACAAGCAATAGAAAGGAAAGAGGGCACGGGCTAGGGTTATATATTGTATCCTATTATTCAAAATTACTTGGCCTAAGCGTAGATATTGAGAATACAAAAGGGGGCGTATTGGTTAGAATTAAAAGATTATAATCTCATTTCTATAATGCTCATTGTTTACTCAAGACAATGAGCATTAAGTTTTTAGAAAATCTGCAGACTCATACAATAAAGTTAAATTGATGATATACTACATCAAAACATCATCGTATCTTCATACCAAATTCATATCCTTTTGATATAGTAATACTAATCCCTCATTAAAACCTTTTCAAAAATTCATTTTAAAATTTATATATCAAAGCATGTAAATACGCTTTGAATTTAGCTCGAATTTTTTGAAATTTAATAATCGGAAATAGTATAAGAGGATTAAAGATGTAGAAGGATATTAATGAGTAGTATAATGAAATTAAAGAATAGTATAAGGGTATGAAAGATAGTAGAAGGAGGAAGCCATGTTAACGATTAAAGACTTACGGGTTACCTATGGGGAACAGATTGCTTTGTCAATTGAGGAACCGATTGTTATAGAAGCTGGTGATCGTGTTGGAATTATAGGAAGCAATGGGGCTGGTAAATCAACGCTTGTAAAGTCAATCTTAGGAGTTACTAAATATGAAGGAACCATTCTTACTAATTTACGACAAGAAGAGATTTCTGTTCATTTACAACAAAACAATTATGTAAATACAATACCAGTTAAATATATTATCGAGATGGTGTTATCTGTTAATATAAAGAAAGATGAAAAACTTCAAGAATTAATCTCTTATTTTCAATTTGAGGGATGTCTTAACAAGCGCTATGCTAATCTTTCTGGAGGTGAGAAGCAAAGATTAACGATTATTTTAGTACTTCGAAAGGATACACCGCTTGTATTTCTTGATGAAGTAACCTCTGGACTTGACTTTGAAACCAGACAGAAACTTATGCAAGGACTTAATACATGGTACGAAGGAAAAAATACAACGTTATGTATAGTTTCGCATTATTATGAGGAATTGGAACAATTGGCTAATAAGTTATTAATCTTAGAAAAAGGGCGTGTAATGGCTTATGGCACGAGGGAGGAGCTATTTTATAAATATTGTGGGAAGACCCTCTATATCCTTGAAAATAATGAAAAGAATAGGGAATATAAAAAACTGTATAAGAGCGTTTTGGCACCAGAACACCTTATAGCTCTTACTTGTGACACGGAAGAAGAGGAACGAAGTTTAACGAATCTCCTAATCCACGCAAATGTTGATTATAAACGAAGTAATAGTGACATTGAGATTTTATCGATTAATGCTAAAGCGAAAGAATTTGCAGGAGCGGAAGGGGGAGTCTTAATTGAAAACGTTATTGCCTAATAAGAGAATGATTCTCTATGAGTTACGTAATGTAAAAGGGAATTTCTTTACTTTATTCTTTGGTATTGCATTTCCAATCGTATTTTCCATATTAATGCCAAGTATTATTATGAGAGATCTTCCAGAAAGCGAGCAATCAAAGGCTATCGTTTCAGTATTTGTCACAATGAGTATGGTAATACCGATGGCGGTTATGCTAATTGGGTATGCTGCAAACTATTCGCAAGAAGTAGAAAATGAGGTTCCGCTTCGCCTTGATTTATTTGGTATTCAGCCAAAAAAATTATTTGTAGCGAAGTTGATTGCACATTTGATATTTATTACAATAGCATTCATGATCTATACTCTGGTTGATTTTATTGTACTTGATATTCCAATACCCGCTGCTCGTGTGATAATAATCTGGCTTTCCTGCTTGTATTTGTTAGCGATTATATTCTTTATGATGGCACATGGTATCACAACCATACTGAAAAAATTCGGATTAACTTATGCTGTTACTATGCTTCTCTATTTTTCATTTATGATATTATGTGGAATGATGGGATTGACAGTAGAACAGTTACCAAAGGCTTTAAAAAGTATTGCATTATTATTACCTATGTCTTATATCAGTAAGGATTTTGTAGGCATCTGGGAAGGAGGCAGTTATAATTACGCTCCTCTAATTCAGTCTTTAATCTTTTTTGCTGCCGTCGCAGGTATCTTAGTATTACTTGGTATTAGAAAGAGTAATCGTACGAAAGGAATCTATCAGGAGATAGAATAGTATATAGAGAATCCTCCGTAAGATGAGAACTTACGAAGGATTCTTTTTTTGCATAAAGTGCGGAAACTTCTATAATTAAGAATTACAACAATTTAGAGAAAATGGAAGGTGCATTTTTTGACACCACATATTTTATACGTTATAATAAAAAGACATGTTATCCATAATAGTGTGAACCGAGTTGTAGCAGAAACCGTGGATAGAGATACGCATGTTCTATTAATTATAAAACTAGATAGGTAAGATAATAGGATGAGATTAGGAACATTTTTCAAGCTATTTGATATTGATAAAGGGGAAGAGAAAAGATATGAAACTACTATTTAAACAAAGATTTTTTTCATGGTTTGACAGCTATGACATTTATAATGAATTTGGTGAAACAGTTTATACGGTAAAAGGTGTTCTTTCCTGGGGACACTGTCTTAAAATATACGATTCCGCTAATCGAGAGGTTGGAATGTTAAAAGAACAGGCTATAGCTTTTCTACCGAAATTCCATATGTTTTTATATGGAAATGAAATTGGTACTATAAATAAAGAATTTACTTTTTTTAGACCTAAATTTTATCTTAACTGTAATGGCTGGGAGGTAGAGGGAGATCTATTTGAATGGGACTATTCAGTTAGGGATGGTTCACAGCTTATTATGACAGCATCAAAAAAGCTTTGGAATTTTACTGACACGTATGAAATAGATGTTGTACAACCAGAAAATGCAATTGTTGCTTTAATGATTGTACTTGCAATAGATGCTGCTAAATGTGGGAAAAATTAAGATTAAATTTGATAACACAGTAAGAAAATTTCATTCATAATGAATTGTATTTATCTAAAAAAGAGGCGGCTTTGACTGTTTTCAAAACCGCCTCTTCGACTTAAATTATATTATTAGATGCTGATGTACAATCGTTCCTGATTTATTTTTTAACTAACTCATCCCGAAAAATAAATTTTGCATTACACTTATATCCATAGCAAAGATTTCGATTAGAAGGTTGTGTCGTCCAACAATACGGACAACATATTCCATTTTTCGGACGAGTATCAAATACGATATCTGAAAGTGAAGTGAAAGGGTCATTTGCAAGTTCTAAGAGATGATTCTGGTACTCTTTTTTCAAGTTACGAATTCTTTCACATTTTTCTCTGTTTTTGTTTTCTTTGTTACGGAGGACTTGCTCATATATCATATTTAATGAGATTCCGATAGTAACCAGCACCCCACCTGTAAAAGTTGCTTCTGAGTATCCATTCTTTGTTAATATATCAATCACAATACCTGTAAATATTTGACCTACAAAAGTTAAAAGTGTTAATCGAAATGCTGATAATTTAGGAACAGTTATGTTGCACAGCAATACGGCGGTAACGCCAAGTGCACCTCCTAAATATATCCATGGCTCAGGTGTAAACTTATAGGCAATGTAAGAGTGGCTACTTTTTGTGGTCGCAATTGTGATTGCAACTGCTATTGGAAGGCCCACAACATGGTTTACGAATGAACTCTGTATATCACCAACGTGTTGTGACAACTTAGCATTGATTGAACGAGAAAGAACTACTGTAATTCCTGAGCAGAAAGATAGCAATATGGCATATAATGCTGTTTCCGCTGTATTATCTAGCATTACAAGAATACCAAGAAGGGAAAAAACAAATCCGATTATTGATGACTTCCTAAATGCGTGCTTTTTCATACCAAAAAGTCCAAGACAGTCAATCAATAAGGAAGCTACTGTCTGACCCAATAGTCCTAAAGCTACGATACTTGTCAAACTGATTTTTCCAAATGCAAAGTTATTAAATATGAGTGTCAATATACCAAATGCTCCACCTAGATATAACCAGAGAGGAAGATTTTTCTTTATGGTAATTTTTCTATTTGTTAGCTTGCAAAGTAAGAATGCAAATAGAACACCTACGACATGAACGATTACTATTGCATTAAAATTACCATAGGAAAGAGCAAGCCTACCGTTGAGTGCAACCATTACAGCAATGACTAATCCAGTAATTAAAGATAGTATATTATACATATTATCACCTCCGTAAATCAATTGTACTAGATAAGTTGACATTCCCATAGGACATATGTCATACTGATTCATAATATATGTTATAATTTGGAGGGAGATAAATGCAGAGTAGTCCTTTGAAAAAAGAGCATCTCAATAAATTAGAAGGGTATGGCATAAACAATATGGCCTTGGATGCATGCCTATGTCTGAGGTTTGAAGCTGGTGAAACCATTTTACAGGAAGGAATGCCAATTATATACCTTATGTTTGTTGTTACAGGGAAGGTCAAAATTTGTTCCACTGCGAAAAATGGCAAAGATTTAGTTTTATGCTATTACATTTCCGATGGCATTATAGGCGATTTAGAATTGATGACCAATACCTATGATGCAACAGCCGGTATAATAGCCATAACTGATTTTGAGTGTATCGCATTGCCCTTTCAAAAATATGCTATAGATTTAAAAAATAATCTTGCCTTTTTGAAAAGACTTGGTAGTGAACTATCTATGAAGCTATTGCGTATTTCAAAAAATTATGTGGTTACTACCTTGTATACAGGAGAAGAGCGTCTATGCTCCTATATTTTACAGGCATCACATAATGGCATTTTTAATGATATACTGACGGATGTATCTTGTTCAATAGGTATGAGCTATAGGCACATGTTTCGCTTGTTGAACCAGTTATGTACAGATGGGGTGTTGGATAAAAGAGACAATGGGTATATCATTGTTGACCGTGAAGAATTGCTTCGAAGAGCTCCAGGGGCATACGTTTAAGCCCGTACGATGTCAGTAACTTCAGTAACCTACCGCATTCAATGCATTGCTACAATCCGCATGGACTCAGTACATTTCCATATGGCGAAATGTTACGCATAGATAAAGTGCTTCGGCCTCAAAATAATGACCTAGGAAGCCTAGGTCGTATCTTGAGGCCGAAGACACTTTTTTAGTTTAGTCAGCTAGTGTAAGGGTAGTGCCCCAGTTATCATCACCAGCCAAGACTCTTTCCCTGGTATATTTAAGTGCTTCCTGATCTGAGAGCTGCTTAGAAAAAGAAGCTCGCTTTCCTTCAGTGATAGCTTTTGCACCTTCACCAGTACTTTGGTATTCTGCATAAAGCATCGTTTCATGAGCTTCTGGCTTATTCCAGTCATGCCAACCTTCTTCCGATCTCGCAATGTAGAAATACTGTCTTAGCGAAGTTTCGCCAAGGTCTTCCTAAATATACGCTATGCTTTGGACAATCGCTGGTTAGACGGCAATGAGAAAAAACATATCCATATTCCTGTCCTTTCGCAGTACTTGCAGCAGTTATATAGCCATAGTTCTTCTGTTCTTCCTCTTGTTTTGCAGGAGGAAGATCGTCTGTCTTTTGAGAAAAAATTTCGCAATGGTCAAAATAAGCAGTTGCACTTCCAAAGATAAAATCAACATCGCCTTCAATATAGCAATCACGATAATATTGACGACCATTTACTCGCGGTTCAAACTCTTTTGGTCCAGTAAAACCACCAGCTTGGTTTGCTGTTGGAGGAAGTGGTGCTGTAAATAAGGTATCTTGACTACCAAGAAGGATACAATTATCAAATACCATACGGTCACCATCCACATAAAGTGCGAGAGCTTGTCCTACTTGATGACCAAAGCCAGAGCTATTTTGAAAGGTGAGATTTTTCGCTGTGAAATCATTGGCATCAATGAATACAGAAGGGGTTCGGAACGTTCCTCGTTTACTGCCATCTTCCATAATCATGTTAGCATAATCATCAAAAGTAAGAATTGTTTCTTCTTTGGATTCACCAATTAAGGTTAAATTAGGCTGCTTAATGACAAGTTTTTCTTTGTAAGTTCCCTTTTTAATAAAGATAGTTACTGGTTCTATAGTTCCTTCTGGAATACTTAAGAGTGCGTCGGTAATTGTAGAAAATTCATGTTCAGATGTTTTGTGTTTGGATACGTAAATCGTTCTACTCATTAGTTTTTCTCCTTTATGTAGTATAGTGTAAATAAAGAAATGATTAAGTTAGATAATCATATTCGCCTTAGGCAGGGATCTAAAATTCTCTGACTATAAATCGAAGTTACCATATTGTTTATATAGAGTTACTTTGGCAAATACTTAGAGTTATATTGTAGAAACAAAAACATGTTTCTATAATCGGTTAGCGGTGCAAAAGCGCACCTTTGTCAGGAATTTATAAATCAAATTTCTGACAAGGTTTATTATAGCATACGGGACAAGTGGATACTACAAACAATTATTGCTTCTATGAAATCTTGGAGATGGAAGTTCACATTTACTTTTGTGGAGAAAAAAGCTATAATGTTAACAGAATATGAAACAAGGTAGGTAAAAGAATGCTTAGAGCAACCTTTCAAAATATAGTGGAGAACAGGGATGTTAGAAAAAATCTGATTCTTTTAAAGGAGATGCTTCGTGAAGATGAGAAAAAGGATAGCCATAATAGAGAAGCTTTACTTTATGTGATTGCTGGAAGATATGAGGTATTTCGTGGCTTATTGCAGGATGAAGATGCAAAGGTTAGAAAAAATACAGCATTAATCATGGGGGAATTGGCAGTTCCGGAATTTGTAGAGATTCTTTATGAAGCTTATCATAATGAGACACAACGATTTGTGAAAAGCTCTTATTTATCTGCTTTAAAGAACATGGACTATAACGAACTTCTTCCTAAGCTTCGGACAAGCTATGAGATTGTGAAAAGCATTCCAATAACGGACGAGAATAAAAAACATCTGAGTGAAGAACTTCGATTACTT
>NZ_DAMADT010000002.1:169878-171853 GCF_031997925.1 Lachnoclostridium sp.
GATCATTCAGAAGAAGAGAAAAAGCACACCTTTATTGGTTATGATAAAGTAAATGAGATGGTATTACTATGTAATCGAAACCATATTCATGTGACAATGGAGCAACTTGGAAAGATACCGAAGAAGGAATTTACAGCCGGGGTAATGATAAAGACAAAAGAATTAAGAGAAGTTCTTAAAATACGTGCTTACCGAGAGTTGCTATTTGCAATCGATGGAGTTCGATCAGTACCAAATGACGTTACAAAAGCAGCTGGAGTTTTAACGGATGGTACCTTATATCAATTTTTAGAAGAACGCCACAAAGGAGAAGGCCCATTCAATTTCCGTCTAGAGATGAAAGGAAAGATGGACGTAGAGAAGCGCACTGCATTTATTAAAAAACTTAGTGTTGAGATAGAGCATCTGAGTGAGCGTAAACTTCTTAATTCAGTAAATCGTTATGAAGTTGAGATTCGCCTTATTGAAAATAAAGAAGGCAAATTTAATGTGTTATTACGCCTCTATACGTTGCCAGAAGCGCGCTTTTTATACCGAAAAGAAGTGATTGCTTCCAGTATTCACCCAGCAAATGCAGCGCTAACCGCCCAACTTGTGAAACCATATCTTATAGAGGATGCGCAAGTACTTGATCCATTTTGCGGAGTCGGAACAATGTTAATTGAACGAGATCTATGCGTGCGTGCTAAAACAATGTATGGTCTTGATATCTATGGGGAGGCTATAGAGAAGGCGCGTATTAATACAGATCTTGTGAACCGATGTGGGCTTAAAAGTGAAGATGGTGGACATCTTGTGATTAATTATATTAATCGAGATTTCTTTGATTTCAAGCATAATTATTTGTTTGACGAAATCTTTACCAATATGCCTACCGTAGGTCGTAGCATGGATGAAGGGGAGTTATCCACCTTGTACCAGAAGTTTTTTAGGAGAGCGCACGAGCTTTTAGAGGATCAGGGGATTATTGTATTATACTCACATAATCGTGAGTATGTTAGAAAATTTGCAAATACGAAGCCTTATCGCATTGAGAAAGAGTTTGAGATTTCTATGATGGAGAAGACTTATGTATATGTAATACGTGTTAGTAGATAATACCTTTTATTTGTGTAATATCAAATCAACAATCAGATATGGTATGCATGGGAGTTAGTTTACTTCTATTTAGGCAACATCAAAGCAGCAAGCAGATTTGATATGCATGGGGTATTAGTGACAAAGAGAAAGTAGAGGTTTTTATGTTAAAGATAGGTTCCCACGTCGGAATGAGTGGAAAAGAAATGTTTTTAGGTTCTGCTAAGGAAGCTCATTCTTATGATGCGAATACATTTATGATTTATACAGGAGCACCGCAGAATACGAGAAGAAAAGAGATATCTGACCTTCGCTTGGAGGAAGGATTTGAGTATATGAAACAGCATGGAATTTCTGATATTGTGATTCATGCACCGTATATAATCAATCTAGGTAATTCCGTGAATATAGATACTTATAGTTTAGCAGTTGATTTTCTGGCAAAAGAAATGGAGAGAACAAAGGCTCTTTGTAGTAAGTATTTAGTTCTTCACCCTGGAGCACATGTTGGGGCTGGTGTGGATGCTGGTATTAAGCAAATTGTGCAAGGATTGAATGAAGTTTTAACGAGAGATACCGACATCTATATCGCACTAGAAACTATGGCGGGAAAAGGTAGTGAAATCGGAAGAAACTTTGAAGAATTAGCAAGGATATTTGATGGGGTTAAGTATAATGACCGTTTACGTGTCTGCTTTGATACCTGTCATACCAACGATGCTGGATATGATATTGTACATGATTTTGATGGAGTTATAGAACAATTCGATAAACTGATAGGGAAAAAACAAATTGCGGTGTTTCATATCAACGATAGTAAAAATGATAGAGGAGCATCGAAGGACCGACATGAAAACATCGGATTCGGAACGTTAGGTTTTGATGCACTTTGCTATAT
>NZ_DAMADT010000002.1:171863-188720 GCF_031997925.1 Lachnoclostridium sp.
GGTACCAAAGATTCTTGAAACGCCATATGTTAGTCTGCCAGATGAGAAGGCGAAATCCTTACCACCATACCGACATGAAATTGAAATGTTTAGAAGTAGCGTATTTGATCCACAAATCTTAGAGAAAATCCAAAATAACCGATAGAAATTGTATCCGCTTCGTCAATTAGGTTTCTAATTAGGCAAAGTGTATTCGCCTAGACAAAGTGATTTCGCCTCCAAGCTTGAGATTTGGTGAGCCTAGAGTGGCGAAGCCACATTGTTCTATTCGATGAATTACAATCTAGCTTGGGCGAAAAACAGATGCAGAAAGAAACAAAAGGATGATTACGATTTTTAAACGAGTGCCTAACAGTATATAGTAACTGTGCGAAGGGAGATTGGGTATGAGAAGCCAATTATTACAGCGGGGTAATTTATTGGATGAAAAGGGTTGCCTAACGGGGGCTGGTTATGCAACCTCCTTGGTAAAAGACTATCGACGAAAGGATATTAAAGCAAGTTCATTTCGAATCAAAGAGTGGGATTATTATTTAATCTATAATGAAGATTTTGGAATTGCATTAACTCTAGCAGATAATGGATATATGGGACTTGTGGGAGCATCTTTTTTAGACTTTAAAAATGCGACAGAAAAAACAACAAATATTATAACTCCTATTCCTATGGGACGCATGAAAATGCCCGAGAGTTCAGTGAGTGGTGATGTTAGTTACCAAAACAAACGAGTTGAGGTTTCTTTTCAAAACGATGGGAAGGAAAGACATCTTTATCTAAAGATGAAACATTTTCATAAGGACAAAGACTTTTTTGCTGATGTTACTTTAATAGAAAAACCTGAGCTAGATTCGATGGTAATTGCGACACCGTTTCCTAAGAAGAAAAAAGCATTTTATTATAATCAGAAAATAATCGGCATGCAAGCGAGCGGATGTGTTATTATTGGGGAAAAAACTTATTCTTTCGGAAAAAGCAGCTTAGGGTTATTAGATTGGGGACGCGGGGTCTGGACTTATGATAATGTATGGTACTGGGGTGCTGGTCAAGGACAGATTGATGGAAAATCATTTGGTTTTAACTTAGGTTATGGTTTTGGTGATACCAAAAATGCAACAGAGAATATGATTTTCTATGAGGGAAAAGCCCATAAGCTTGACGATATTGAGTTTATAATACCAAAGGATGAATTCGGTAAGGAAGAGTACTTAAAACCTTGGAAATTTAAATCGTCTGATCAAAGATTTGAGATGGATTTTACACCGATATTAGATCGAAAGTCACGTACCAGTTTTAATGTGTTATTAAGTGATCAACATCAGGTCTTTGGAAGATTTAATGGGAAAGCTATCCTTGATGATGGAACAGAGATTATAGTTTCGGATTTTCTTGGATTTGCGGAAAAAGTACATAACAAGTGGTAAAATAATAAAAAACATAAGAGAATACGAAATATTTAAATGCTTGTTAATAATATAAGAAAGGGGAAAGGAGCATTAGATAGAAATGTCTAAGTTGGCTCCTTTTTTATAATATGTATCAATTAGAACAACAAGAAATGAATTTAATTCAACCATTTTATGAAAAGTCTACAGATTCAACAATATACGCATGCTTAGATGGTTATATGGGAAAAGCATTTGTGGATGATAAAGAATCAATTCATCACACAATTATACTGCAGGGGGATTTTGTCTTTCCTTCCAATTTAGGAGAGTTTCATGAAGAAACAGCAGAGAGGATGATTAAGGGTTTGTTATCCTACAAGGATAAAGGTAATATGTTAATGGTTCCACAAACCAAGGAATGGGAAAAGTTCTTTAAAAATAGTGAGATGTTTTCCTCCTTTCCCAGGTATCATTTAAATAGTCCATCCTTCGAACAATTTGATCCGATGAAACTAAAGGAGTTTTGTAATGGTTTATCAAAGGAATATTCCTTTCACAGAATCGATGAAGCATTATATGAAAGAGTAATGTCTGAAGATTGGTCCAGGGATTTTTGTAGTAATTTTGCGTCTGTGGATGATTTTTTACAACATGGAATTGGTATCCTAGTGATGAAAGGGGAAGAAATCTGCTGCGGAGCTTCCTCCTATACGGCATATCGTAAGGGTATCGAAATCGAAATCGTAACCCAAAAAGATTATAGAAATCTTGGACTTGCTACCGCTTGTGGAGCAAAATTAATCCTAACTTGTTTGGATGAAGGAAAGTTACCTCACTGGGATGCAGCAAATGAAACTTCAGTGCGTCTCGCAATGCGTTTAGGTTATGACTATGTTGGGCCTTACGATACGTACTGCTTTAAGTAGGAAGGATAGACTTATGGTTATCGGAATAAGTATCGTAGTTTTAATTTTACTCCTAGCAACCTATCAATTATCTAATATAATATTAAAGCCAAGGGTGAAAACACCAGAAGATATCTATAAGCGGGAAGTAGAGAACGGAAGAATAGTACCGGATCTTTTTAAAAGCATGGAAAAAACCAAGATCCAGATACCAAGTCGTTACGGATATACTCTATCCGCTGTTGTATTAGAGAATGATGTTACAAAACGCATTGAAAATAACCATAAAGTTGCGGTATTATGTCATGGTTATACGTATGGTAAACTTGGTGCCATCGTGTATGCGCATATTCTTATGGAACTTGGATTTACAGCAATTATTTATGATCATAGAAATCACGGTGAGAGTGGTAAAAAATACACTACCATGGGATACTATGAAAAATATGATCTAGAAACAGTGATTGATTGGTGTTATGTAAATTTCGGAAAAGACATTCGTATTGTAACTCATGGTGAGTCGATGGGCGCAGCCACGGTACTTAATTATCTGAATATCAAAGACAATGTTGCTTTAACAATTGCGGATTGTGGGTATTCCGATTTAAGAACTTTGTTACGACATCAGATGAAGACTATATTTCATATACCACATGTTATTTTTATGCCATTCGCTATTTTTTGTTTAAAGCTTCGTGCTGGTTTTAATATCAAAGATGTTTCGCCGATTGATGGAGTAAAAAAAAGCAAAACTCCGATTCTTTTTATTCATGGAGATAAAGATACTTATGTACCTTATCAGATGTCAATTAAGATGTATAAGGAATGTAAGGCACCAAAAAAATTGTATTTAGCAAAAGGTGCAGTTCATGCAAATTCTGTGGTCGTTGACTACGAACAATACAAACGCGTTGTCAGAGATTTTATAAAAAAGTTTTACGATAACGAGCGTTAATAGTAGGAAGAAAATATAAAAAAGAAAATATAAAAAAGAAAATATAAAAAAGAAAATATAAAAAAGAGTAAAGTTTAAAAAAAGTTTTTTCACAGAGTGAATTGTTTTGCAATTCGCTCTGTAAATAATGTGCCTGCGATTAAGGTTTGCAGGCTATGGAAAGGCATGGGTATTATTATGGAAAATCAATTTCAAAGAAGTGCATTTATCATTGGTGAAGAAGGGATAGAAAAACTCCAACAATCTCATGTGGCTGTATTTGGCGTGGGTGGTGTTGGTGGTTATGTGGTGGAGGCTCTCGTTCGTAGTGGGATTGGAGAGATTACTATTGTTGATAATGATACG
The DNA here is from genome assembly GCF_031997925.1 of Lachnoclostridium sp. NCBI lineage: Bacteria > Bacillati > Bacillota > Clostridia > Lachnospirales > Lachnospiraceae > Lachnoclostridium > Lachnoclostridium sp. Next base: position 175,454 of record NZ_DAMADT010000002.1, read on the forward strand.
GTTTGTTTATCAAATATAAACCGTCAGATTATAGCAACCCATGATACTGTAGGGCAATACAAAGTAGATGTGATGGAAAAACGTATTAAATCCATTAATCCCAATGCTATTATCCATTCTCATCGTTGCTTTTTCCTGCCAGAAACTGCAGACCAGTTTGATTTTGCTTCTTATGATTATGTTGTAGATGCAATTGATACGGTAGCAGGAAAGCTTGCTCTTGTAGATAAAGCTCAGGCAGTGGGAACACCAATTATGTGTAGTATGGGAGCAGGAAATAAATTAGACCCTACCAAGTTTGAAGTGGCAGATATCTATAAAACTTCTATTTGTCCTCTTGCCAAAGTGATGCGTTCTGAGTGTAAGAAGAGAGGAATCAAGAAATTAAAGGTGGTATATTCAAAGGAGTTGCCTATTACACCAGTGATGCAACCGGAAGAGCCAACACAAAGACGTTCAACACCTGGTAGTATCGCATTTGTACCATCGGCAGCAGGGTTAATTATTGCTTCTACTGTTGTTAGAGATTTGTTAGGTAAGTAAAAGGGATGAGCTTAAGTTTTTATATTAGCTCTGTTAGACTATTATATTAGGAAATACTTTGGAAGGAGGGGTTTTTGACCCTCCTTCTTTCTTCCACATGCTTCCCCCTTAAATGATTCTGCCAAAAAGGTATCATTCATTTATATCATGAGAAAATAACAAAATAGATTAAGATTGTTTAAATATTGTTTAAATGGGACTGGATAAAAATGTAAATACTATGGATTTTGATAAAAGGATATGTTATAATGCATATAAGGAAGTAAAAAATACCAAATTATTATGTTGATGGGCACAAAAAATAAAACATAAGAGATAGAGATAGAGATAGAGATAGAAATAGAAATAGAAATAGAAATAGGAATAGGAATAGGAATAGGAATTTGAGACAGCTATTAATGGTTTAACGTTAAATCAAATAAGCCATGTTAAGCTTTATTAAGTAAACACATATTATTCATGTAGTAATTAATAATAGTAAACTTTAATTAAATATATATAGAGTTTAACGTTAAACCAATAAATTATTATTCAGTGTGCTAGTTAAATTTTACTATAAATTCAAATTAAAAATGGGGGAGGAGGTTGGAGTGGATTATTAAGGGTGATATGAACGATTAAAATGTAAAAAGGGTTACAAAAGAGTTGGATGAACATACGCTAAAACAACAAAGGAGTAACGTTTTTTAAGAACCAAAGAAGTGATGAAGGATTAGGTTAGGAGAGTTTAAGTAAAAAAGAAGGGAGAAAAACAATGAAGAAAAAAGTAAGTAAATTTCTAGCGATGCTTCTTACCATTATGTTATTAGTACAAACTGCTACTACATTTGTAATGGCGAAAGAAATTACATCCAATGCAACAGTTTATATTAAAAATGCTACCACAGGTTCTTATCTTTATGCTTCTGGAACTAATGTAAATGCTGGAGGTTTTCAAGAGAAAAACCCATATTACATATGGAGCATTACTAAGAAATCGGACGGTACTTTTTGGATTCAAAATATGGGAACAAACTCGTATTTATGCTTAGAACATGCGAGTGGCAAAGCACTGTTAGAGAGTACAATTTACGAAGTATGGATGAGTAGTAAATGGTACATTGAAGGTAATGCGGATTCTTCCACGATTGATAACATGTGGAAGAGTACAAGAAATAGTGGAACGGGTGGTTATTTATATACAAACAGTGGTAATTCAGATGTTTTCTATGGAACAACAGCGCAGCGATGGATTTTTGAGGATTACAGTTCATCTTCCCATATTCCAGAGGATGGTGTTGCAGGTAAACTAACTAATAAAGTTGCAGCAGATGCGATCGTAGTTCCTGGACCAAACAGCGATGTTTCAAGCATTGGCGCTACGATGCCATATGTACGCTATGATTCTGAATATGCAGCATTAGGTGGTGGAGCTAGGCTTGCAAACTCAACAAATTGGGATTTAACGAATATTGCTAGCCAGGCATCCAATCAATCTTATGTCGTTCTTCCATCAAGTGGTTCTTATGCAGAATGGAGAGTAAACTCTTCTGGTAATGGTGTGGTTGTGAGATTTACCTTACCGGATACTCCGAACGGAATGGGACAAAAGGGTTCCTTAGATGTATATGTGAATGGCTCTAAAGTAAAAACAGTTGATTTAACCTCGTATTACATGTGGCAATATTTAAATGGTGGTGCTAGTGATACTCCAGGTGGTGGTACTGCATGTTTCGCATTTGATGAAGCACATTTTCGTTTGGACAGATCTTTAGTTCCTGGAGATACCATACGTATTCAAAGTTCAGGAGCCAATGGTCTTACTTATGGGGTTGATTTCTTAGAAATTGAGGAAACGGGAGGTCCAATTCCTCAACCAGCTGGTTCATATTCTGTAGTTGATTTTGGCGCTGTACCTGATGATGGTATTGACGATTACGCAGCGATAAATGCTTGCGTTGCTGCTGCAGATGCTAAGGGTAAAGATGTTTACTTCCCAGCAGGAACTTACCACATCAATCAAATTTGGCGTTTATCCGCGTCTGATATGATGATTACTGGTGCTGGAATGTGGTATACCAACATTCAATTTACAAATTCAGCACAACAATCCGGTGGTATTTCTGGAAATGGTGATGGTAAGACAAAGAATATTGAATTTTGTAATTTGTACATTAACTCCAATCTTCGTTCCCGTTATGGGGAAAATGCTATCTACAAAGGTTTCATGGATGTATTCGATGGTAGATCCTTGTTCCATGATTTGTGGGTAGAACATTTTGAATGTGGATTCTGGATTGCAGACTATAATGGTACCTTAGATTACTCTGATGGAATTAAAATAGCAAATTGTCGTATTCGAAACAATCTTGCAGATGGTGTGAACTTCTGTCAAGGAACAAGTAATGCAACAGTATATAATTGTTCCATACGTAACAATGGGGATGATGGACTTGCGATGTGGAATAACAATTTCATGTCTGCGAAGGACTTAAGTAACAACACATTCTGTTATAATTCGATTGATTTAAATTGGCGTGCTGGTGGCATAGCAATTTATGGTGGTAACAATCATAAAATTTATAACAATTATATTAGAGATTGTTTTATGTCCTCTGGTATTCATTTAAATACTACATTCCCTGGTTATAAGTTTGATAGCACAAAAAGTATCCAGTTTGCAAACAACACAATTATTCGTAGTGGTTGTAGCTATGATACTTGGAGAAGTGAGTATGGCGCAGTTGACTTAACCGGTGCTGTAAAGAACGTAACATTTGATAATACTTATATTTACGATGCTCAACATGACGGAATACGTCTTGGTGATAGCGTAAATAGTGTTGTTTTCAATAATCTTTATGTTTATGGTACTGGTGTTGATGGTAATACTCCATCATACTCCTCCTTACCACATCTAGGGGCAGCGATCATGTCCTTTGGCGGAAATCCATCTGTCACTATTAACGGTATGCATCTAAGAAAGATTGCGTATCCAGACGTTTATTATCTTAACCAGGCAAATGTTGTTCGTAATAATGTGACAAATGAAGGAAATGTAGCATATACGATTCCAGCTTATCGTTCAGTAGGTTCCATACAAACAGATCATGGTAATCATGGGCAAGTACCTACAATTATACCGACAGCTACACCAACAGTGACACCTATACCAACGGCAACACCAATACCAACAGTAAGTCCAAGTGTTACGCCTACACCAACAGCGACAGCTACACCAACGGTAACACCAACACCTTCTGTTCCATATGGTAATCCGGATATGATTGTTACAGATATTACTTGGTCACCAGCAAACCCAACCAATGGTAATCAAGTTACATTTAGTGCAGTTATTAAAAATATAGGAACTGGAGTAGCGCCACTTGGATCAATTAATGGAGTTCAATTCCAAGTAAATGGCACTAGTGTTTCTTGGTCAGATAATGATAAAACTCAAATTCAACCAGGTGGGTCTATTACAGTAACAGCTGTAAGCGGGCCTTCTGGTTCTGCAACTTGGGCAGCGAAGACTGGTACCTATACCATTACTGCATGGGTAAACGATGTGAATCGTTATCCGGAGTCTAATACCAATAATAATATGTTAACAAAATCGCTTACTGTAACGGAAGGGGGAGTTCAACCTACAGTTACCCCAACCCCAACACCGGGGCCTTATGGTAATCCAGATATGATTGTTACAGATATTACTTGGTCTCCAGCAAGCCCAGTAAGTGGGAATAAGATCACGTTTAGTGCAGTGATTAAGAATCAAGGAACCGGAGTAGCACCAGCAGGATCAATCAACGGATTACAGTTCCAAGTGAATGGTACCTGTGTCTCTTGGTCTGATAACAATACGACACAAATAATGCCAGGGCAATCAGTAACGGTAACAGCAAATAGTGGTCCAACTGGTAGTCCAACCTATATTGCAACGGCAGGTACTTTTAGTGTTATGGCTTGGATCAATGATATTAACCGGTATCCAGAATCCAATACAGATAATAACACTTTGACGAAGATGATGACAGTACGTTAGTATAACCATACAGAAGATGATACGAGGAAGTAGCAAAGCGGATTTCGAGTATCTGCTTTGACAAGCATGTTAGTAAAAAAGTATGACAAAGGTAAGCGGAAAACGGCATTTGATACAAATGTCCGTTTACCGCTTATTCTTGTTAAGTAAAGGTAGATGAGTGATTATTCTTGTTAAGCAAAGCTTGATCAGTGCTTATTTTTATATAAAACTTACTTAAGGACATACTTCTTTGGCAACATAAGATTCTGTGCTATACGAATCTGTGTATAAAATTTAGTCTCACATGCTAATCTATTATGAATTAGTATTGACATTATGTTAAAACCATACTAACTTATCAATAATAGCAAATAAGATACTTCACTGAAATCTAATTGTATCAGAAAGATAGGAAAAGGATTGATGAAAAAAGATATAACATTGCTTAATCGAGACGAGATTATTCGATATCTTGGCTACAAGAATCAAGAACCGGATGAGATTATGTTAGAAGAAATAAAGATTTGTGAAGATGAGTTCTATAAAGTAATGGTTCCGAAATTACATTATGAAGTGTTTGATCTAAAAAGAGAAGGGGAGAGATTAATGCTTTCTGATGAAAGTTTCGAATTTCTTGGAAATGATATTAAAAAGCATCTAACTGGATGTATGAAGGTGGCATTTAGTTGTGCAACCTTATCTGAGGGGGTTGATGAATTAATAGATCGGGCACAGAAAGTTGATATGTTGATGGCATTTATTTATGATGCAATTGCAAATGCTGTGGTGGAAGAAGTACGTGCGAAAGCTGAGCTTTCTGTTGCAAATGCATATCCAGATTATTTTTGCAATTGGCAATATGGAATTGGATATGGAGACTTACCGCTTTCTTTACAGCCATTGTTTTTAAATCGTATCAATGCAAAGGAAAAGATTGGTCTAACATGTAATGATCGTTGTTTATTAGTCCCTTTAAAGTCAGTAACAGGATTCATTGGTTTATCAAAAAATGATCATAAGAATAATGGTTGTAATCAGAGAAGCTGTCTTACATGTAAAACCAAAGAGCAATGTATCTATCGAAAAAATGACATGGAACATTAGGTTCCATGTCATTTTGAAAGAGATAAATTTTGTAAAAGTTCTTTAATGGTTGAAATAAGTTTATCCATTATGCAATATTTCTAATACAAATGTGCAGCAAGATAAATAGTAAGAGCAAGAAGCAATTGCCCGGAAAAATAATAAAGTGTTGCTACAGTATCGGAAAGGCTAGTTTCTTTATATAGAGTGTTTCTTGCAAGAAGGATGTCGCTAGCGACAAGTAAAACCGAAGCTAAGGCAAGAGGGTATCCTAATATGCCAATGGTGAACGGTAGTGTTAAACCTAGAGAAAGAGAGGTAAATATGGTAAGGCCATAGACACTATACAAATACTTTTCTTTCCCCAGTCGTGCACTAAAGCGATAGAAGTAGACAAGTGCTGAACCAGTAAAGATTGAAATCATGGGGATACAGATGATAGGAAATCCCCCAAGCATAATAAAGTATACGATATAAGCAACATGACCAAGAAAAAAGAGAATTCCTCCAATGTAAACTTGAATCTCTAGTAGTACATCAGCAAATAAACAGATCGTTAGTCCAATCAGTACAGAGCGACTAAAAAATGATTCTGGTAAATGATTCGTAACATCTGTAGTCATTGCGTTCCAATAACCTATATAGGATAGAATTACTGCAATTAATGTAGTTGCTCCTTTGACCGTTAGTTTAAGGTTTTTGTTTCTACCACTTCTTTTTAAAGAAAGATAGCATGGCATAAGTATAAAAATCATGAGAAAAATGCCAATCATCGAGATAATGATAGCTTGCATCGGTAAACCTCCATGCAAATACCTATTGATATATGTATATCGGATACAACATGTCAGAATACGTATTTATGATAAAGGTTTGGATGATTAAAATCTTAGTCGTTAAGAAGTTTGATAAATTCAGGTAGTTTTGGCTCTTTTCTTATCCTCTAAGAAGTTTGATAAATTCAGATAGTTTTGATTCTCCAATTACGGTGATTCCATGTTCTGCTAATAAATTCGCGGTAACTCCGTTACCATCTATTAAGGAACCAGAAAAGCTTCCATCGTATATTTTACCGAAACCGCAGGAAGGACTTCGTTCCTTTAAAATCGCATAAGAACACTGATAAAGTTTTGCGAGTTTTAAGGATTCGAAAGCCCCTGCTTCAAATTGTTCTGTGACATCGATACCAGTTTTACTCATAACTCTTTGATTCTGTATTTCAGAAGCTGGTCGTGGGGTGGGAAGTCCGCCTAATTGTTCCGGACAAATTGGTATCAGATGATGATGCTCTTGAAGCTTAAGTAAATCCTCTTGTAATTTTCCCTCTCCGTTGTATCGACAATTTACTCCGAGTAAGCAAGCACTCACTAATATGTTCATATGATATCTCCTTTTCAACTAAATAAATTAGTGGATCATTAATTTTTAAGAACTTTTCTAATACAATTGTTAATAGTGATATATTATCGGAACAAAATCATGTTCCGATAATCAAAATAACGGTGCAAAAAACGCACCATTTATCAGCAGTTTATTAAGTAAACTTCTGAAAAGTTAAATGATGCAATCATTATAGCAGTTTTTCGCTGAATTAGATACTTTCTTTTGCACTTCAAATAGATATGTGTTACCATGGAGAAAGAGAAAATTGTTTTCTATGTTATGTTACATAGAGTAGAAAGGGTAGAAATATGCTGTCGACCAATCTGCAATATCAAATTGTGTTTAGTAAACGAAGAACCGTTGGAATTGAGGTAAGTCCTGATGGAACGGTTACGGTTCGTGCGCCGTTACGCATGCCCAAAAAAGATATTGAACAGATTATAATGTCAAAACTTGACTGGATAGAGCAAAAGAGAAGGATGTTTCATAAAAAAGCTGAGAAGGCAAATCGTGTTTTAAATACGGATTATGAAGAAGGAAGTCTTATGCCTTATCGTGGAGAACGTTATCCAATCCACCGTTCCTTTCATCAAGATTTTAAGAAAGTAATTGTATCCTTCGATGGCACAGAATTTTCAGTTCAATACGGAAATGAGGATAGTGAAAGTATTAGGCAGGCTTTTCTTGTTTGGTATAAAAAAGCGGCGAAAGAGGAATTTCTCCGTCGAGTTGAATATTATAAGGATATAATGCAGGAATCCGTTGGAACTATCCGTATAAAAGAACAAAAAAGTTGTTATGGCAGCTGTTCTACAAAGCGTAATCTAAACTTTAATTGGAAATGTATTCTTGCACCACCAGAAATATTAGACTATATTGTTGTTCATGAACTATGTCACCTTCGCCATATGAATCATTCAAAAGAATTTTGGGCTGAGGTGGAAAACATATTACCTGACTATGCTAAGGCAAAGAGATGGTTAAAAGATAATGGAATCTTATTAGAAATATAAAAAATTACTATTACTTAGTCTAAGAGTAGGAGAAACTTATGGAAGAAAAAGAGCTACAGAAAAAGTCCTATACCAAAGTAGTAGATTATATTAAACATCAGATTATGGCTGGTCAGCTAAAAATAGGTGATAAACTGCCTGCTGAGAGAGAATTATCTGAAGTGTTGGGAGTTAGCCGCAACTCAGTACGTGAAGCTGTCCGTACTTTAGATATTATGGGGGTTATTTCTAGCCAGCATGGGGCCGGTAATTATGTCCAAGGAAACTTTGAGAATAATTTGGTAGAATCTATGTCCATGATGTTCTTACTAAACCAAATTAATTATGAACAGATCAGCCAACTAAGACTTGGACTGGAAACGCAAGCTTTAATGTTAGCCATTGACCACATTACAGAACCGGAGTTAAAGCAGATGGAGCAGATTATATCCCAACTGGAGAACGTAACGGAAGAAAATAATGTGATTCTGGATAAAAAGCTGCATTACAGTATCGCTGTGGCATCGGGTAATGTATTAATTCTTAACATATTACAAGCTTTGTCCACCATAGTGGATCAGTTTATTATGGACTTAAGAAGAGAAATATTAAGCAGTGAAGACAGCAGAGCTGGCTTATATGAAGCTCATATGGGAATAGTGAAGAGTCTGCTGACAAAAGACAAGGAACTGGGCAGAAAATCAATCTATAAGCACTATGCATTAATAGATGATAAGTTAAAGAAATTTGACAAGTAAGGTTATGAGCAAGTGCATAAGCGCATTGCGAATACCCGATTTGATATTATATCCAAATTACTGATAAAATCAGAAGAAGGGACTAATTATATTCCAATTGCTGATTGAATCAAAAGAAGGGAAATTATATCCCAAGATTAATTCAGAAGAAGGAACTAATTATATTCCAATTGCTATTTGAATCAAAAGACCCTCTATCTATGTTTTGTGCAATGTGTTTAAAAATAAAGTGAAAGAAATGATAAATATTACATATTTACCAGTAACATATTGACGCTTTAATGAAATAATTATATAATTATTGCAACAAGTGGCACTACCAATTAGCTGCCACTTTATATTTTATTCAAAGTGGTAGTACCAATTTTGAAAGGAGTAGATCTGTGAATATTTTAGTTTGTATTAAACAAGTCCCTGAAACCAACAAAGTTGAAGTAGATCCCGTTACCGGTGTACTAAAAAGAAATGGCGTAAGCTCTAAGATGAATCCATATGATTTATATGCCATTGAAACTGCACTAAGGATTCGTGAAGAAAAGGGAGGTACCATAACCGTTATAACTATGGGGCCTAATCAGGCCATGAGTATTATAAGGGAAGCTTTCTCCATGGGAGCAGATAAAGGAGCAATTATTTCAGACCGCAAATTTGGTGGAGCTGACGTATTAGCAACCAGCTATACCATATCGCAGGGAATTAAAAAATTAGGTCAGTTTGATTTAATACTATGCGGTAAACAAACCACAGACGGGGATACTGCTCAAGTAGGGCCTGAAGTTGCAGAATGGCTGCAGATCCCAAGTGTGTCTAATGTATGTAAAATAAAAGAAATACATAATGATTCTATCGTTGTGGAAATGGATATGAGCGAGGATATCGAAATAGCTAAAGTGGCATTTCCTTGTCTTTTATCAGTAGATAAAGACATATTTACCCCAAGACTGCCGTCCTATCTAAAAAAACAAGCCTCCAAAGACCGTGAAATAACAGTTATTACTTTTGATGATTTGGAAGATAAGAATGAAAAACACTATGGACTAAATGGCTCACCAACACAAGTACAGCGCATTTTTCCACCAGAAGTGAATTCAGAACAGGTAATATGGAAAGGTGGCGGTTCTGAATTAGCAAACCGACTTTACGATAAACTGGAAGAATTAAAACTGGTATAGGAGGAGTGAAAACATGGCGAAGCTTATTATTAATCAAAGTAAAATTGATAATATTAAAGAATTTATAGACATCTGTCCTTTTGGTGCCTTAGAAGAAACAGAAGGAGAAGTTAGAGTCAACGCAGCCTGTAAGATGTGTAAATTGTGCGTAAAAAAAGGACCGGAAGGTGCTGCAACCTATGTGGAAGAGAAAGTGGAAGCAATCGATAAATCCTTATGGAAAGGTATAGCTGTCTACGTTGACCATATAGATGGGGACATTCATCCGGTTACCTATGAATTAATCGGTAAGGCAAAAGAACTTGCTAAAAAGATTCATCATCCTGTATATGCTATTATGATGGGAAGTAATATAAAAGACAAATGTAAGGAACTTCTTCATTATGGCATTGATAAAATATTCGTATATGATCGAATAGAATTAGACCGTTTTAAGATAGAACCATATACAGCAGTTTTTAAAGACTTTATAGAAGATATAAAACCAACGGCTATCTTAGTAGGAGCAACTACCGTGGGGCGTCAGTTAGCACCTCGTGTGGCAGCAAGACTACAAACAGGTTTAACAGCAGACTGTACCATACTGGATATGAATGAGGATACTGATCTGATACAAATCCGTCCAGCTTTCGGTGGTAATATCATGGCACAGATTTTAACTCCAAACCACAGACCCCAGATGGCTACGGTACGTTATAAAGTTATGGATGCTCCAAAGAGAGAAAGGGCAGAATTCGGTGAAATCCTTTTTTGTACTATAGATTCCGAACTCTTAAAAACCAATGTAGAAGTATTAGATATCATTAAGAAAGAAAAAGAACAATTTATCGAAGGAGCCGATGTACTGGTAGTAGCAGGCCGTGGAGTGAAAAAGGAAGAGGATATAGCAATGATTGCGGAGCTTGCAGATTTATTAGGAGGCCAGGTTGCATGCACCAGACCAATGGCAGAAGCTGGTTGGATGGAAGCAAAACGTCAAATCGGATTAAGTGGAAGAACAGTCAGACCAAAACTTATTATCACCTGTGGTGTGTCCGGTGCCATTCAGTTTGTGGCAGGTATGAATCATTCCGATCATATTATTGCGATTAATAAAGATGAGAAAGCACCAATCTTTAAAGTAGCAAATGATTGCTTGGTAGGAGATTTATATGAAATCATACCGGATTTAATTGAGAAATTAAAGGCAAGTAAGGGGGCTTAACGGTGAATTATAAAAGATTGGATCAGATAGATTTAGAATACATACATAGCGTCATTGGAGAAAAAGAAAGAGTACTCCATGGAGAAAATATTAACGAAGAATATAGTCATGACGAATTAAGCGGTACGGAAAGTTACCCTGATGTAGTGGTAAGAGTAACCTCAGCAGAAGAAATATCTTCCATTATGAAATACGCCTATGATAATAATATTCCAGTAACTCCTCGCGGTGCAGGAACGGGCCTAGTTGGTTCTTCTGTGGCCATGGAACATGGTATTATGTTAGAAACTGGATTAATGAATCATATGCTGGAACTGGATGAAGATAATCTTACTATCACTGTAGAACCAGGTGTATTATTAATGGACCTAGCAGCTTACGTAGAAGATAGAGACTTATTCTATCCGCCGGATCCGGGTGAAAAATCAGCTACCATAGGAGGTAATATCAGCACCAATGCAGGCGGAATGAGAGCGGTTAAATACGGAGTTACCAGAGATTATGTCCGAGGACTTGAAGTGGTGTTACCGAATGGAACTATTACAACTTTTGGTGGAAAGGTTGTAAAGAATAGTACCGGTTATGCTTTAAAGGACTTAATGGTAGGCTCTGAAGGAACACTTGGGATTATAACTAAGGCTGTACTAAAATTATTACCATTGCCACAAAAAGCCATCAGTTTATTAATACCATTTCCAAGCTTAGAACAAGCCATCAGAACCGTACCATTAATTATAAAATCAAAGTCCATTCCTACCGCCATTGAATTTATGCAACGAGAAGTAATCATGGATGCAGAAAATTATTTGGGTAAGAAGTTCCCTGACAATTCTGCCGATGCTTATCTTTTATTAAAGTTTGATGGTAATTCCGTTGAAGAAATTGAAAAAGCCTATGAAAGAGTAGCGGGGATATGCTTAGAACAGGGGGCAATCGATATTTTAATCTCTGATACGGAAGAGAGAGAAGAATCCATCTGGAAAGCAAGAGGTGCATTCTTAGAGGCTATTAAAGGATCCACTACCTATATGGATGAAGTAGATGTTGTTGTTCCAAGAAGCTCTGTTAATGAGATGGTAGAATACATCCATAATCTTCATGAAAAAGTAGACATTCGAATCAAAAGCTTTGGTCACGCAGGAGATGGCAACCTTCATGCCTATATCTTAAAGGATAATTTAAGTAATGAAGAGTGGGAACTAAAGATGAAAGCTGCGATGGATAACATCTATGAAAAAGCTAGAGAATTAAATGGTCAGGTTTCCGGTGAACATGGAATTGGATATGCAAAAAAATCCTATCTATTAGAATCGATGGATCCTGCAGTTGTAGAATTAATGAAAGGGATTAAGGAAGCCTTTGATCCGAAAAATATATTGAATCCACATAAAGTTTTTAAATAATATTTTAGCATTATTACTATAATATCGTGGCATTTTAGGCAGGAGTTTTAATTCCTGCCTAATGTGGCGATGATACTAATGTTTGGGGCACACTTATATTAATATAAATCAAAAAATCTCAGGGGAAAGCGCACTCTGTCAGAATCTCTTATCCTGTATTTTGTATTTTATACTTGGCCTTCCACCAGTTCTATAGTCTACTTCGCTAATAACCTCATTACTTTCAATAAAATAATTCATATAGCGCCTAACTGTAACTTTTGATAACCCGGTATGTGCCGATATCTCTTCACTTGTTAGAAATTCATTTTTTCTTTCATTCATGTACCCTCGAATTAGGTAAATTGTTTTATCTTGCAGCCCTTTACTTAACTCCATCTGTTTTTCCACGAATGCTTCTTGTCTTAAATTAATTAATTCATCTACATCTTCCTGTTTAAAATGAATACCACTTTTTATCATTTTATTCTTTAATAAGTATTTATCTATCGCTTTTGAAAATCTCTCATACATAAATGGCTTCACCAGATAATCTAATATTCCAAGATGTAATGCGGTGTCTAGACTCTCTACATCATTAGCTGCAGTAACCATAATTACATCTATTTGATATTTTGCCTCTCTTATTATCTGTAAAAGTTCCAATCCAGAAATATTGGGCATATACAAATCCAGAATTAGCAGTTGAACCTCCGTATTTTTTATAAATTCCCAGGCATCTTT
>NZ_DAMADT010000002.1:188730-211713 GCF_031997925.1 Lachnoclostridium sp.
GTGTTTTCTGAATGTATTGTTTGTTAATGGCAGCTACCATTAAATCATCTTCAACAATTACTACTTTTATCATCTGTATCACTCCTTTTAAATGTATTAACTTCTTTTCCTTTTCTTATTAAAGCTGATTGTTATAGAACTTCCCGTTCCTTCTTCCGATTCTACTTCTACCGCACCATCACATCTTGTTATGATGTCTGCAATGAGTGATAGCCCGATTCCACGCTTATTACCTTTCGTTGAAAAGTTTTTCAAAAATATCTTATCAGCGGTTTCCTTACTCATACCAATACCTGTATCATCTACCGTAATAATAAGGCCATCCTCATTCCTAAGAATAAATACATTAACTTCTCGTGCATCTTCCTTATCTTTTACTGCATCAAAGGCATTTTCAATTAGATTGCCCAAAATCGTAACTAAATCATTGGCTGAAAGATAATCATTATGTGCTTCTAAATAACTACCTTTTTGTAACGTTAGTCTTATATTTAATTCCTTTGCCCTGTTTTGCTTTCCTAAAAGTAAAGCGGCAATTGTCAGATTCTCAATTTGTTTCGAAATAATATGATACCCTTGATCCGTTTCGGTCTGTGTCGTGGAAATGTAATCTATGGCCATCTGATATTCCCCAAGCTGTAACATACCTAGTATAACATGCAATTTATTAAGATGTTCGTGGGTATTTGCCCTTAATGCCTCAACGATGTGTTTTACACCGGTTAGTTGTTCTGCAAGTTTTGTCACCTCAGTTTTATCTCGTATTAAGGAAATAGTCCCTATTAGTTTTCCCTTCTCAATAATTGGTATGCTATCAATTAAAAAGCTAATATTATTAATTGTTAATTCCTGATTATATACTGTTTTCATAGATTCTATTACAGGATCCTGGTACTGCTTTACAAATAGGTCTAAGGAAGCCTCAGAAACTTCAACGTCTAGATTTGACACCATTTGCTTCATGGCTTTATTAATAAAAATGCATTTTCCTTTTTGATCTGTAGCTAGGATACCTTCTTCCAATGTATCTAATAATTCTTCTCTTTGCAGATACATAGTAACAAACTGAGACGGTTCATGTCCTAACAAGCTTTTTTTAATAGACCTAGTCAGTATATACGCAATTAAAAATCCGACTACCATTACAAATGCAAAAATAAGGATAAACTCTTGAACAATCACATTTCTTAAATCCTGTATCTTGGCTGAATAAGCACTTACCATTACAAACCCGATAATTTCTCCATTATTATCTTTCACACTGGAAAATGCTCTTCTCTGATATGCTTCGGTACCCTTTTTATTTGATATATAAGGGTCGGCTCCTTGTAGTATTGCTTCCTCATCTCCACCAATAAAATGACCACCAATTCTACTTTCTTCCGGGTGATACAGCCGAATTCCTTTTACATTGGCAACTACAATTAAGTCAATTAGGTCAACCTTTTCAATAATCTGTTCCAGATAGGCTTTATTCTCTAAAGTCAAATTATTTTCTTTGATCATATCGATTGTTTTTTGATCTTTGGCAAGTATTTCTGACATATATAAAATCGTAGTATCGATATTTTTATTTAAAGTTTTTAAATCTCTTGTTAGTGTATAGCTAAAAACTACTATTAAAATTGTAATTGCCAGTAAGATATATGAAAACGATATTTTATTCATCAGAGTATGTTTTCTTTTTTTCATAACAATATCCTCCCTATTGTATTATTATAATCTTTAATTAAATTATCCGCCATTTTTTTTACTTTCTAAAGGTTTTCTATAGTTTCACAATATATTCACAGAAAAATTAGCGTGATATACTACGCCTATAAAAACCCATCAGAATAAAGGAGAAGGATAATTATGGATTATAATAAGCTAGCCTTAGAAATGCATGAAAAGAATAAGGGAAAAATAAGTGTTGTTTCAAAAGTAGATGTAAAAACTCGTGAAGATTTAAGTACTGCTTATACACCAGGTGTTGCAGAACCTTGTAGGAGAATACGGGATAATCGCGAGGATGTTTACCGTTATACAGCAAAAGGTAACCTAGTTGCTGTTGTTACTGATGGAACAGCAGTACTTGGTTTGGGAGATATTGGTCCAGAAGCTGGGCTTCCTGTTATGGAAGGTAAGGCAATTCTATTCAAACAGTTTGCAGATATTGATGCTTTCCCAATCTGTCTTGATACAAAAGATACGGAAGAAATTATAAAAACAGTAAAATATATTGCGCCTACCTTTGGAGGTATCAATCTGGAGGATATCTCCGCACCAAGATGCTTTGAAATTGAGAGACGTTTAAAGGAAGAGTTAAATATTCCAGTGTTCCATGATGACCAACACGGAACTGCTATCGTTGTAGCTGCTGGATTAATCAATGCCCTTAAGTTTGTTAAAAAGCCAATGAATGAAGCTAAAGTAGTTATTAACGGTGCTGGATCTGCCGGTATATCCATTTGTAAATTATTATTACAGATAGGAATTGGTGATGCTGTTCTTGTTGATTTAAAAGGAGCTTTATGTCCAGGGGAGGAATGGATGAATCCTGTACAGGCTCAGATGGCTGAAATTACAAATAAAGATAAACAGACTGGTCCATTATCAGAAATAATGAAAGGAAAAGATGTATTTATCGGTGTCTCCGCACCGAATGTCGTATCCGCTGATATGGTAGCGTCTATGGCAAAAGATCCTATTGTTTTTGCTATGGCAAATCCAATACCTGAGATTTTACCAGAGGAAGCAATAAAAGGTGGGGTACGAGTTATGGCTACCGGTCGTTCTGATTATCCAAACCAGATTAACAATGTATTAGTTTTCCCAGGTATTTTCCGTGGCGCATTAGATGTACAAGCTAGTGACATTACAGAAGAAATGAAGATCGCAGCTGCAAAAGCCATTGCAAGCATAATTACAGAGGAAGAATTAAGTGATGATTATATTATCCCAGGTGCATTTGATGAACGTGTAGCCAAGGTAGTTGCTAAAGCAGTTGCTGATGAAGCCATTAAAAGCGGAATTGCTAAGAACTCCATGATGAGAGGGGAATAAAGAATGGACTCAAAAAATCAGGTAAAACAAATGTCTTTCTTAGAAAAATTTATATCCATCGAAATCACTGGAATTTCATTACCATTTTATTTGGTAATTACAGCTATTGTTTGCATTATGATGTCTTTAGGGTGGCTTCCTGGTGGAATGATCGGAGCCTTAGCCGTTATGATGGTTTTTGGTGGATTATTTAATGCAATTGGTAACAATACCCCGATTCTTAAGACTTATCTTGGTGGAGGAGCTATTGCTTGTATATTTATTTCAGCGTTTTTAGTATTCTTTCAACTTATTCCAGCTCCTGTTATAGAAAATGTTGACACCTTTATGAATAAAACCGGATTCCTGAACTTCTATATCGCAGCTTTGATCACTGGAAGTATCCTGGGAATGAATCGTAAATTACTTTTAAATGCTGCAATAAGATTTTTACCCGTTGCATTATGTTCCATGGCATTTGCTATTATATTGGTAGGTTTATTTGGCGTAATAACCGGTTATGGTTTTATCGACGCAATCATGTATATTGCTATTCCTATGATGGGTGGCGGAATGGGTGCCGGAGTGGTTCCATTATCCGGTATGTATGCTGATGCTTTAAACCAGGATTCTGCAGTTATTATATCAAGAATGATTCCTGCTTCTACCCTAGGTAATGTAATGGCTATTATTGGTGCTGGATTACTTGCAAGAATTGGAGAAGCAAAGCCTTCTTTATCAGGCAATGGCAAGCTTATGAAAAAAGATCCTTCCGATATGTCAGAAAATAAAGAGAACAAGCCAAATATTCAGATGCTTGGAATTGGAATTGTATTATCTATATTTTTCTTCTTGGCAGGTACGATTATTAACAAATTCGTCCCAACAATTCATGCTTATGCATGGATGATTATCCTTGTTGCTGTATCAAAAGCTGTGGGCATAATTCCAGAAAAATTCGAGAAATCAGCCCAACAGTGGAGTCAGTTTGTAATGGGCAACTGGACCAGTGCTCTACTTGTTGGAATTGGTATTTCCATGATTGACTTACATGCAGTGGCTGCTTCACTTTCACCTATTTATTTACTTTTAGTAGCCGTTGTTGTCGGCGGTGTTGTACTCGGAGCAGGTCTTGGCGGCTATTTCGTAGGCTTTTATCCTATTGAATCCTCAATTACTGCAGGTTTATGTACTACGAATATGGGAGGTACAGGAGATATCGCTGTATTATCAGCCGCAAAGAGAATGGAATTACTTCCTTTTGCGCAGATTGCAACCAGAATATGCGGTGCACTGATATTAGTTTTAGCAAGTATTTTAATTAAGATATTATTTTAACCATATTAGGAAAGTCCCGTGCTTCTTTAAGCATGGGACTTTCTTGTTTAGGCAGGAGATCAAGCACCTGTAGCCTGTTCTACATAACTGTGAAGCCAGTCTGCCTTTTTATAATAAATTAGAAACGAAATAGAACTTAGGAACCAGGTTAATGGATATGCCCAAAAGATTACCCGTATGTCCGGTATAATACGTACCATAATTGTTATGTAGGTTATGCGGATGACACACCAACAGACAAGCATAACAAACATAGGAATAGTAGATTTTCCAGCACCTCTTAAAATACCTGCTAGACAGTGAGAGAAGGCGAGTAGACAAAAAAACAATGCTTCTGTTCTTGACTGCATAACGCCGAACTCTATGACTTCGGGTTGATTATTAAAGAATCCAATTAGTACCGGTGCAAATATCCATAGTACAATGCCGACAGTTTCTGCCAACAACACCCCAGATAGGATTCCAAAACGGGCACCTTTTTTTACACGTTCAAATTGCTTAGCACCTAGATTTTGTCCGATAAAAGTTGTTAAAGCAACGCTGAAACTAGTAATAGGTAAAAATGCAAAGCCCTCAAGTTTTGAATAACTACCGCAACCAGCCATGGCAATAGAACCAAAATTATTAATGTTGGACTGGACAATAACATTTGCAAATCCTATCACGGAATTCTGAACACCAGTTGGGATACCCATTTTTAGGATTCTTGCAAGCATGTTACGTTGAATGCGTATTTGATTGATTTGTATCCGGTGCTCACCATCGACTCTTAGTAGTTTAACAAATCCAAGAATAGCGCTTACAAACTGTGAGATTACAGTTGCAATAGCTGCACCACCAATACCAAATCCCAGGACAGCTACAAATAAAAGATCCAAAACAACATTGATGATTGCTGCTATAATCAGGTAGTAAAGCGGGTGCCTACTGTCGCCGACTGCCTGAAAAATACCCATGCATGCATTGTACATAACAATGCCAATTCCCCCAGCAAAATACAATTGAAAATACATAATAGAATCGGGAAGTACATCATCCGGTGTTCCCATCATTCTAAGCATCCAAGGTGATAATCCCATTCCCAATGCTGTTACAATTATTCCGGCAATAATTCCAAAAGCAATGGTGGTATGAACAGCAATAGATAAATCCTTCATGTTTTTTGCTCCAAAATAGCGAGCAATAATCACGCCTGCTCCTACGAAGATACCATTTATAAATCCTACAATTAAAAAAATCAAGCTGCCGGAAGAACTTACTGCCGCAAGTGCATCTTTTCCAAGAAAGTTCCCAACAACAAGGGAATCTACAACGTTATAAAGCTGCTGAAATAAGTTTCCCAAAAAGATTGGCATGGCAAAAAATATAATTTTTTTTGAAATTTTTCCTTCTGTCAAAGTTTTACCCTTCCTGTATGTAATTACTTCAACTTTATATGATAGTTGATGTGAAGAATATATGCAAGTCCAAAAAATAATGAGCAATTATTTCAAGGCTTATTCTGATACGATATTAAAAAATTAGTTAGCTTTCTATAAAGCAGCATGATAGAATGATTTAATAGAAATAGAAATAGAAATAGAAATAGAAATAGAAATAGAAATAGAAATAGAATTAGAGTTAGTATATTAAAATAACACAAATTTAGGAAAGGAGTCGAAAAAGGGATAACTACTTTAACACAGCTCTTTGCATCGCAAAAGAAGAGTGTGAACTTATGAAAGAAAGGTATTTGGTGTAGGATATGAGATATAAGGCAATTATTTTTGATCTGGACGGTGTGATTTGTTCTACAGATATGTATCATTACAAAGCATGGAAGCAGCTTGCCGATAAATTACAGATTCCTTTTAATGAAGATATCAATCACAGGCTACGAGGTGTAAGTCGTATGGAGAGTTTGGAGATTATATTAGAACAAAGCAAAGGAAACTTCACAGAGGAAGAAAAACAAAAGCTGGCAAATGAAAAGAATGAGTTTTATATAAAATTGTTAGCGCAGATGAGTGAAAAAGATTTATCAAAAGAGGTTTCAGATACCTTAAAACAATTACGTAAAAAAGGAATTGAACTTGCAATCGGGTCTTCCAGTCGTAATGCACCATATATTTTGGAACGCATTGGATTACAAAATTTTTTTGATGTAGTAGTTGATGGTAATATGATTAAATATTCCAAGCCGGATCCGGAGGTATTTGTAAAGGCAGCACAGAAATTAGGTTATGAGTCTGATGAATGTCTTGTGGTGGAAGATGCTGCTGCAGGGGTTCAATCAGCAATTTCCGGAGGATTTGACTGTGCGGGAATCGGTCAGGCAGCGAAAGCAGAAGGTATCACATATTCCCTTCAAAGCTTATGTGATCTTATTACAATTATGTAAATGGGTTAAAAGAGGAAGGAAAAACACCGCAACACCATAATTTCATCTTACATATAATAAAACAAAGATATGAAATAAAGCAGAAACGGTAAACGGCAGTTTGAAATAAAATTCAAGACTGCCGTATTTTTTTGAGCTCAATTCAGTCTCACATAATAATGCTATTTTAACCTAATCGGTATAAATGTTTCCATTTGTGCCCAGCCTTGTGCATTTGTAATCTCTTTGGGAGTGATAATATGTCCCATGGAATAATGATTAGAGCGAACATCCAACTCAAAAATCTCTGAGTTTTTTATGTATTCCATAGCTTCCTTATATAGCTTACCATTTGTTTCTTCGTCGCCATCTCTATAGACATAAGTCAGATAGTATCCACCTTCAAAATCAACAATCTTGTTGCCACCATCATTCATATCATCACTTAACGCCCACCACCAAACCATACCCTGATTTTCTTCATCAAAAAACAAAAAATCTCTTGGCATAAAATTATCGCTTGCTGAGGGAGTGATTGCAGAAAAATATCTATCAAACTTCCCCAATATACCATCTTCGGAAAAATCAAAGTTCTTATCTACACCAGAAGAAGCAGCTTTAAAAGGTGGCAAAGATATAATCCTAAACTCCATAAGGATACCTACTTTCATTTATTTATATTTATTTTACCATATTATCCCTCATAAAGCCAGCCAATCTATGTTGTAGAAATTGTATTTTCTATAGTAATTTTATGAGTATAGACCATTTTAAGCATTACATAATAATGATTACATAATATTTGGTAATTATGCACAAAAACAATCAATAAATATGTGAAAAGTATAGAAAAAATATTTAACAAACTAAAACTATTGTATTATTACTAGGTAAATAATATAATTTATTTACCTAGTAATAATACATATGTTTACTAAAAAATAGGAGGAAGGTATATGAAAAAGAAGTTAGTGGCTTTATGCGTGTTTTCTTTAGCATTGGTAACAATCTTTACCGGATGCAGTAAGAGCAAGGAGAGTAGCGCAAAAGGAGAAAAAGCAAAAATTCGTTTTGCATCTTGGGATACAGCAGATGGTGTAGATGACCAACAGGCACTAGTTGACAAGTTTAATGCAGCACATGATGACATTGAGGTAACTCTGGAAGCCTACGGAAGTGACTTTGACACAAAAATCAGTGCGGGCATGGGTTCAGGGGATGCACCGGATGTTATGTACATGTGGAACTATCCGGCATATTTTGGGGGATTAGAGCCTTTGGATGGATACATAGATAAAGAAGGAGATAACTATAAGTCTAACTTCTATGAAACTCTTTGGAACTACAACTCCATCAATGATCAGGTATACGGTATTCCAATTGGATTTACGACACATGCCTTATTCTACAACAAGGATATATTTGCAGAAGCAGGTTTGGCAGAGCCTACGGCTGACTGGACCTGGGAGGATTTAAAAGCAGCAGCAAAAACCATTACAGAGAAGACTTCAGCGGTGGGATTTTCATTCCAGATGAAGCCGGATCCTTATGATTTTGAGATGTACCTATGGAGTAACGGAACTACATATTGCGATAAAGATGGCAAACTAGAGGGAAATTTGAATTCTGAGAAATCGAAGGAAATATTACAGATGTTTCAGGATATGGAAAAGGAAGGTTATGCTATAGCTTCAGAGAAGAGCGGTACAGATGAATTCCGTTCTGGTGTTGTGGCAATGTATGTATATGGCTCCTGGGCAATCGATTCACTTAAGGAAGATAAGGTGAACTACGGTGTTACTACCATTCCTGCCTTCGCTAATGCAGGTAAGGATTCTGTAAGTATTTTAAGTTCTTCCGGTATCTCTATGTCCAAGGATAGCAAGAATAAAGATGCAGCATGGGAATTCATAAATTTTTGGACAAATGAAGAAGCAAATAAAGAACGTATCGGTTCGGAATTACCTGTCTTAAACAGCGTTGTAGAGTCAGAAAAGATTATGGAACAGCCGGAATATGCACCTTTTTATGTAATGTTGGAGCAAAGCAAGGGCTATACACCGGCAAGCTTTATAATTAAGGAATGGTCTAAAATATCAGAAAACCTGTCCTTATCCTTTGAAGAAATATTCAACCCAAGTGTTTTACAGAGCCCATCGGATGTATTAAATAATGCGGTACAGCAGTAAAACAGGAAAAGTAAGCAAGAAAGTAAGCTATCTGGGGCACAATGCCCTGGATAACTTACCTCTTTTATAAATTA
Organism: Lachnoclostridium sp.; assembly: GCF_031997925.1. Lineage (NCBI taxonomy): Bacteria > Bacillati > Bacillota > Clostridia > Lachnospirales > Lachnospiraceae > Lachnoclostridium > Lachnoclostridium sp. The sequence goes on from NZ_DAMADT010000002.1 coordinate 197,715, forward strand.
AAAGAAGGGTTTAGGCAGGTGAAAATTATGAAACGTAAAAAGTTTATAAGAAAAGCAACCCCGTATTTCTTCATTACTCCATGGATAATTGGTTTTTTGGTATTTACTATAGGACCACTTATCTTGTCTCTCGTAATGAGTTTTTTTGATTGGCCGTTGACATCTGAGCCGGTATTTAGAGGATTAGAAAATTACATAGAGATGTTCACGAAGGACACTCAGTTTTGGAAATCTTTAAAGATCAGTCTAAAATATGCAGCAATTTTTGTGCCGTTAAACATGGGAATTGCACTATTCCTTGCGATGCTGATTACGCAGCCGATAAAAGGAGTAAAAATATACCGTACCATTTTCTATATTCCGGCAGTTATTTCCGGTGTTGCAGTTTCTATTATCTGGGGATGGATCTTAAACGGTAACTACGGCGTATTAAATTATTTATTATCTTTAATTGGAATCGAAGGGCCAAGATGGCTGGTAGATCCCGCATGGGCATTACTTGCAGTTATTCTTGCTAGTGCCTTTGGTGTAGGTACAATGATGCTCATATTTTATACAAATATTAAAAGTATACCTATCACTTTGTTTGAAGCAGCTTCTATTGACGGGGCGAGTCCCGCAAGACAGTTTTTCAGTATTACATTACCGATTATAACACCTACAATTTTGTTTAATCTGATAACCTCAATTATTGGTTCTTTCCAGCAGGTTACTTTGGTAATGCTGCTGACTGGGGGAGGCCCGTTAAAGTCTACTTATTTTTACGGACTTTACACTTACAACAATGCCTTTAAGCATCATAAACTGGGTTATGCAAGTGCCAATGCCTGGGTGATGTTCATAATAATATTGATTTTAACAGCACTGGTTTTTAGGTCCTCATCAGCATGGGTATTCTATGAGGCAGAAGCAAAAAAGGAAAATAAAAAGAGAAGGGGAGGTAATAAGTAATGAAGTTATCAAGAAAAACAAAGGTTATTATCTATATTTTACTGACTGCGATTGCAATCTACTTCCTTGCACCTTTTGTATATATGTTCTTTACTACCTTTAAAACCGAGGCAGAGGCGATTGCATATCCGCCGAAGCTGTTTCCATCAAAATTTCTGTTTGAGAATTACGCAAATGCATGGAAATCACAACCCTTTGGCACTTATTTAAAGAATTCAATTTTTGTTACCGTATTGACTACCGCTGGTCAGATACTTTCCTGTTCCATGGTTGCTTATGGCTTTGCTAAATTTGATTTTAAAGGGAAAAACGTCCTGTTCATGATTCTTCTTTCAACGATGATGATTCCCTGGGATGTAACGATGATTCCACAGTACATGGAATTTAATATGTTTGGATGGATTAATACATTAAAACCTTTGATTATACCGGCATGGTTCGGTTCGGCTTATTATATTTTCCTAATGAGGCAGTTCCTGATGGGAGTTCCAAAGGATTTTGAAGAAGCGGCTCGCATTGACGGAGCAAATGCCTTTCAGATTTATTGGAAAATCTATATGCCGATTTTAAAACCCTCCCTTATTCTTGTGGGCGTTCTGAATTTGATTTCGGTATGGAACGACTATCTTGGACCATTGATTTTCTTACAGGACAGAAGTAAATATACACTGGCATTAGGATTAGCTTCTTTTAAAGGAATCCACAGTACGAAAATTATTCCGATGCTTTGCATTACAGTTATTATGATTATACCAACAATTATTGCATTTATTGCTGCACAAAAATATATTGTCGAAGGAACCAGTGGTTCCATTAAATAAGAAAAGCGGCCGGGTAGCTTTTATCAGATAGGTATATGTTCTGTTTTCTGCCCGGCTTTACATTTATCGCAGATACCAAAGCTAACGCATCGTTTGCAGTTAGAGCGCCTAGGCGTTCTGAAACAATATTAGATAAGGAGAAATTGGCATGACGAGGAGAATAGAGAAGAGATGGGAAGACCATCGATTGAGTCATATAAGAAGAAGGGAGGCTCGTACTGCATTTTATCAGGATTCTGCTAACAGGGTCAGTTTAAATGGAGAATGGAAATTTTTATATTTGGAAGCTCCCGAATTATCTCCGGAAGGCTTTATGAATGAAGAGACCGGTATTCAGTGGGATACTATAGATGTTCCCTCAGTATGGCAATTAAGGGGATATGACCGGATGCATTATACTGATGTATTGTATTTGTTTCCTATCAATCCTCCTTTTGTGCCCACCGAGAACCCGACCGGAATTTATAAAAGAAACGTTTCTCTAAGCAAGGAATGGCTGTCTAATGATACAATTTTAAAATTTCATGGAGTAGACAGTGCATTCGATGTATGGGTAAACGGAATACATGCAGGGTACAGTAAGGTCAGCCGTCTTCCAAGTGAATTCGATGTTACAGCCTTTTTGCAGGAAGGAAGGTGAAAATGACATTACAGTACGGGTTTATAAATGGTCCGACGGTTCGTACCTTGAGGATCAGGATATGTGGTGGCTCTCAGGAATCTACCGTGACGTGGAATTGATTAATGAGCCGAAGAACAGCATTATCGACTGCTCTGTAATTGGAGATCTGGATAATTATTACAAAAACGGAATTTTGAAAGTAGACATCACAACAAAGCAGAAAAGCTGCGAGGGTACTTGGAAGCTTATGAGGGCTGGGAAGGAAATGGCAAGGGGTGTATTTCAGACAGAAGCCTGTAAGGCCCATCTTGAGGAGATAGTACTGAACGCAGACCTCTGGACAGCTGAAACACCGAATTTATATGAACTGACCGTATCCATAGGATGTCATGAGGTAAAGGTACGTGTGGGTTTTCGAAGAATTGAAATTATCGACTATAATTTTTGTGTAAATAGCCAGGTTATATTATTAAATGGTGTAAATCATCATGATTTTAATCCAAAAGAAGGACGCTGTGTTTCATATGAGCAGTCAATGGAAGATATCCTGCTTATGAAACAGTGTAATATCAACGCGGTACGTTGTTCTCACTATCCTGCGAATGAACATTTCTATGATTTATGTGATGAATATGGGCTCTATGTAATTGACGAGGCAGATTTGGAATGCCATGGCTTTGAGTGGGTAGAACGGTTTGACTGGATTACCGATGATCCGTCCTGGGAGCAGGCTTACGTGGACAGAAGTGTTCGTATGGTAAAAAGGGACCGCAATCATCCCAGTATTATAATGTGGTCCATGGGAAATGAATCCAGCTTCGGCTGCAATTTTAAAAGTGCTGCGAAAGCTATAAAAGAACTGGACAGCACAAGGCTGCTTCATTATGAAGGAGATGATGAGGCAGAGGTTACAGATGTATATTCTACGATGTATACTCGTTTAAAAAGACTAAAGGAGATAGCCGAATCCGAAACCCAGAGTAAGAAGCCGCATGTAATGTGCGAATACGGGCATGCCATGGGAAATGGACCGGGAGGACTTAAGGCATATCAGGATATGTACCGTAAGTATAAACGACTTCAAGGAGGATTTATCTGGGAATGGTATGACCATGGTATCTATACAGAGGAAGGTGGAGAAACCTATTACCGTTACGGCGGAAATTACGGTGATTTCCCTACCAATGGAAACTTCTGTATCGATGGTCTGCTGATGCCGGACAGAACACCGTCCCCAGGACTCTTGGAGTATAAACAGGTCATTGCTCCGATAGAAGTGACAAGAATAGAAGGAACAGAGAGAGAATTTCAGTTAAAGAATTATTATGATTTCCTTACCTTGGAGCAGTTTTACATGAAGTGGGCGGTACAGGCAGAGGATAAGATTATTCAGGAAGGATGCATAGATCATATGATGGCACCTCCTCATGAAACAGAAAAGGTAATAGTTCCTTTCATCCCTTTCCAACCGGAAGTGAATACAGATTATTATCTGAACATTACAGTGTGTCGAAAGAAAGCAACCAATTATGCAGAAGCCGGTCATGAGATTTCAAAAGTGCAGTTTCCGCTGAGCATATGTTATAATATTCTGGAAGAACGTCCTCAGGGAAAGGCACTGAACGCATCAGAATCAGAAGGTATTTTAACCGTAGAGAACGATGTGGTAACTGCGAGATTTCACAAGGTATTCGGAAACTTACTCAGCGTATCGGCAGAGGGAAAAGAATACTTAAGTGAAGGTCCAGAGATGACGGTATACCGCGCTACCATTGATAATGATATGTATAAAAAAGAGGATTGGATGAATAAATACTATATTCAGAAATCTAGTGAACAGACAGAGTACTTTAGATATGAAGCTGCACAGGATAAAGTGATTGTTTCCATCGGTAAATACTTTAGTTGCTATAATCAATCATGGGGATTCGAATGTGACTTTGAATATACGGTATATTCCTGTGGTCAGGTTAAAGTAAACTTACATGGAAAAGCAATACAGAATGGAAAGCTGGAGCCAGCCTTCCTACCAAGAATCGGTATTATAATGAAGGGAAATAAGGAACTTCAACATGCCGTGTGGTATGGACGCGGACCTGGAGAAAATTATGCGGACAGCAAAGAAGCAAGCATAATGGGGGTTTATTCCAGCTCTGTAGACGAGATGGGAACTAACTATGTATTTCCTCAGGAAAATGGACATAGAGAAGAGGTAAGATGGTTCGGTATCGGAGATGGGGATAAGACACTGCTATGTAAGGCAGAAATACCTCTTGGATTAAATCTTGCAAACTATACCGATGATAGTCTGGAGAATGCGAAACATCCATTCCAAATCCAAAGAGCGGAGGATGTTATTATCCACATGGATTATGTACAGTCCGGATTGGGGAGCAACAGTTGCGGAGAGGAACAGCAGGAGGAATTCAAGGTCAAACTTCAGGATTTTACTATGGCATTTATGTTACAGGTGGTGCCTTGCGGTGAAGAAGTGAAGGAAGCAAAAAGGCACTATCTGGACTAAGAAGATAGAGGAGCGAAGGGCATTACTTCTAGCTAAAAAATAGGGAAGCGAAAGCACTGGTCGCTTGAATTTAGAAAGCAAGAAAGTGAACGAACGGACTACTTGATTTAAGAAAGTAATGTAGTGAGAGTTGATGCCTGAACTTTAAGATGAAAAAAAGAATCATGCCTTGGACAGGGGGAAGGAAGATTATTTGAAATCAGAAAGTATATGAAACAAAGAAATCTTCCTTCAATTATAGAAATAAGGAGCAGAGAAGATGATTAAAGATAGATTTTCAGAAAGATTAAGTAAGATGCTTAGTTCCGATGATTGGATGATTTTGCAGGAGGAATACGAATCGGAAGAAAATCTGAAATTTGAGAGTTTATTCAGCTTATCCAATGGATACTTGGGCATTCGGGGAAGCTATGAAGAAGGAACAAAAGTTACACTTCCGTATTTATATATCAATGGCGTATTTGATAAGTCGGAAACTTTTATGCGTGAGCTTGCGACACTCCCCAATTGGCTTGGAATTAAGCTTTATGTGGAAAAAGAGCTAATTGGAATCGAAGAATGTGAGATTTTAGATTTTTCCAGAGTTTTGGATATGAAGCATGCACTATTAGCGAAGCATGTCTTACTACGTGATAATGAGGGCAGAGAAACCCTGATAGAGGGAATTCGCTTTGTCAGCCGTGCAAATGTACACCGGATGGGAATTAAGCTATATGTAACTCCGATGAATTACAGCGGAATTATTGAAGTGGAAAGCATTATTGACGGATCCATTATTAACTTCTTTGATGCACCCCGTTTTAAAGTAAAGCACACTTATTTGACAGCGAATGAAAAGCTGGATGAAAACGGTGCTTATATGGAAGTGGCAACAAGGGACAATCATCTGCATGTAGGTACCGGATGCCATATAGAAGCTTATAAAAATGGAGAATGCATCTTGAAAAACAGAATGTTCCATGCATTTGGAGAGCAGGCGGTGGAATTCTCTGATTTTCATGCAAACAAAGGTGAAACAGTAGAAATTGTGAAATATGTATCTATGTATACAGAACGTGACGTGGCAAAATACGCGCTACATACAAGGGTAAAAGAAGAAGTGGATACTTTCATCCAGACCGGTTTTGATGAAGAACTGTCTGTACATAAAGCTGTTTATACAGACATGTGGAAAAAGGCAGATATTCGAATTGAAGGTGATTTTGAGTTAGACCGTGCCATACGCTTTAATCTCTTTCATCTGATGAGTACAGGAAATGAACATGACGATAGAGTAAATGTTGGTGCAAAGCTACTTTCCGGTGAAGAATACGGCGGACATGCTTTCTGGGATATCGAGTTGTTTATGCTTCCATTTTTCTCATATGTCTTCCCTAAAACGGCGCGGAATCTAGAGACTTACCGATACCGCCTACTGGATGCAGCAAGAGCAAACGCTAAGAAAAATGGATACCAAGGTGCACAGTATCCATGGGAATCTGCGGATGACGGTACGGAGCAGTGCCCAGACTGGACCATTGAGCCGGATGGTACCTGCTATCGCTGCTATGTAGCGGTTTATGAGCATCATGTAACAGCAGCAGTTGCTTATGGTGTATATAACTATGTAAAAATTACAAAGGACTGGGATTTCTTCTTCAACAAAGGTGCAGAGATTTTAACGGAAACAGCAAGATTCTGGGCAAGCCGTTGCGAATATGTGGCAGCAAAAGACCGTTATGAAATCAATCAGGTAACCGGTCCAGATGAATGGCATGAACCGGTAAATAATAACCTTTATACAAACTATCTGGCAAAATGGAATTTACGCTATGTAATTTCTTTAATCGATACCCTAAAGAAGGATTACACCAGTGAGTATCATAAGCTGATTGAAAGAACAGGCCTGACTCCGGATGAAATTGTAAAATGGCAGGACGTTCAGGAAAAAATGTATCTTCCAAGAAAAGAAGGCACCAGCCTTTTGGAACAATTTGAAGGATATTTTGAATTGGAGAATGTGGTAATAGAGAAATACGATGAGAATGACTGGCCAATCCGTCCGGAAGCATTAAAAAACAAGAGGGCGAGAGAGACACAGATCATCAAGCAGGCAGATGTTGTCATGCTGCTTCACTTAATGGGTGAGGAATTTGATGAAGAGATGACAAAATTAAACTATGCTTACTATGAGAAACGTACCCTTCATGGCTCCTCTTTAAGCCCAAGTATTTATGCAATTATGGGTCTTAAGGTAGGAGACAATTCCAAAGCATATCGTTATCTGCGCCGTGCGGCTTCCATTGATTTGCTGAATCTGCAGAAGAATACTAGAGAAGGAATTCATGCTGCCAATACGGGTGGTGTGTGGCAGACAGTTGTATTTGGATTTGCAGGAGTTTCTATCGATGAAGATGGTGAATTATCTATTCGCCCGAATATGCCAAAGGAATGGGAGGGCCTGACCTTCCGTATTCATTATCTGAATTCCTGGTTAGAGATAAGGATTAGTGCAGATAACAGCGCCTTGGTAAAAGTATTGGAAGGAGATCCTATAGCAGTAAGAATCAATGGAGAAACAGTAGAAGTATAAAAGGAGGACACATTCATGAAGAACAGGCTTGCGATCTACGGTCTTATATTAGTTACGATTATATGGGGCGGCGGTTTTGTTGCGAGTGATATGGCATTGGAGAGTATGGGTCCGTTTCAAATTATGGTAGTGCGGTTTCTGTTAGCAACTGTCTTGATGGGTTTCATCAGCATCAAATCCCTGAAAGGAATTAAAAAAGCAGAGGTAATGGCAGGGGGACTCATGGGAGTCGCCCTCTTTATCGGCTATGCATTTCAGATTGTCGGGCTACAATATACAACACCATCCAAGAATGCGTTTTTAACTGCATTAAATGTTGTGATAGTTCCATTTATTTCTTTTTTAATTTTAAATAAGAAAATTGGGGCTAGAGGAGTGGTTGGTGCCCTGATGTCGGTGGCGGGAGTTGCTCTTTTGTCACTAGACAGTAATTTTTCTCTGGGTTTTGGAGACGGTCTAACTCTTATCTGTGCTTTCGGTTTCGCATTCCAGATATTTTTGACAAGTGAGTTTGTTAAGAAATATCGTACTACTGTATTAAATTTTATTCAGATGGCAACTGCCTTACTATTGTCAGTAGTGTGTCTGGTTGGCTATGGAGAGGTTAATTTTGAGGTTACAACCAAGGGTTTCTTGAGTGTGCTTTATTTAGGCGTTATCAGCACAACAGTCTGTTATTTGCTTCAGACTGCTTGCCAAAAATATGTAGATGAAACAAAGGCTGCAATTATCTTATCTATGGAGTCTGTATTCGGAACGATATTTTCGATTATTATTCTGCATGAAATCATTACACTTCGTATGGTTATCGGCAGCGCGGTTATATTATCAGCAGTTGTCATATCGAATCTGTCGGAAATACAAGAGGAGATGGAAGAAGTAACGCAATAACTTTAACTGGGGACTTTCTACCCTTATATCCCTACAGTAAATTGATATCAATGTACACATTTGGGACTTGTAAAAAAAAATAGAAAAAGGTATAGTAAAGGTGTGATTTGGTGAATTCCACCTTATTCAATTCAACAGTAAAGTTGCGCAATCCCAGGTATACATTATAGTTGTGGATCAAGATGATAAAATAAAAATAATATAGGTGTAATACTGATCTCTCATTAAAACCTTACTAAAAAATCCTTGCAAAAACTCATAAATTCAAGATTTTCACAAGGATTTTTTAGATGGGTTTTATAATCGAGATAAGTATAAGGAAGGATAGAATAGTGGCAACAATTAAAGAAATAGCTGAAATGGCAGGTGTTTCTGCTACAACGGTATCCCGTGTCCTTAATTTCGATGATACATTGAATGTACAGGATGAGACAAAGCAAAGAGTGTTTGAGACTGCGGAACGGCTAGAATACCAAGTGAAGAATAAAAAGAGAAGTAAAAAGAAATTAAAGATAGGCATGCTATCCTCATATTCTCTGGAAGAGGAGCTGGAAGATACTTTTTATCTTTCGGTACGCGTCGCAATTGAGAGAAAATTAGAGGAAGAAGGCTTCAAAAAAGTCATCGTTAATATAAGAGATTCTGTAGAGAGCGTATCCAATCTGGACGGGCTGATTTGTCTTGGTATCTTTAGTGAATCTATGGTAGACAAAGTGAAAGCCTTTAATAAGCCGGCCGTGTTTGTAGATACCATTGGTGATAAGGATTTATTTGATTCAGTATTAACCGATTTGAAGTATTCTGTGAAGGAGGTACTGAATTATTTTTTACAGGAAGGGCATAAGAAAATTGCCTTCATCTGCGGTCTGGATGTGGATGCTGACGGAAAGGAACTAGTGGACGTAAGAGTTCCTATCTTCCGTTCCTATATGGAAGAAAAGGATTTGCTGAATGAGGACTATATTAAGATAGGAGGCTACACACCGAAGCAGGGGTATCGTCTGGGGAAAGAGCTCGTGTCGATGGAATCAAGACCGACTGCTATCTTAGCAGCGAATGATTCTATAGCTGTGGGATGTTATAAAGCGATACAGGAGGCAGGTCTTAGGATTCCGGAGGATATCAGTGTGGTCGGGTTTAATGACATATCGATCGCGAAGTACTTGGTCCCTCCCCTCACTACAGTTCATATTTATATGGACTTTATGGGAGCTCAGGCGGTGAATATGCTTTCTGAGAGAATCTATTCAAACCGAGATATCAGTATGCATGTTTCAATTCCTACAAAGTTGATGATTCGTGGAAGTGTTTGCAAATGGAACGGGGAAAGTTAGGATTAATTTAACCTCTCAGTGAAGTCCATCGCTTCTGTAAGCGGGGGACTTCACTGTTTCAGCAGAGTTCAAGCTCCTGCTGAAATGCCACGTAGTAGCAAAGAGGTTATGAGCAAGTAGCGTAAGCGGATTGCGAATATCCACTTTGACTAAACCTATGCTTCTGTTGTTATTGGAAGAATAAATAAGCGGATAAACTGATATTCAAAATCAGTTTATCCGCTAATATTATTTATACATGAAAGGACTAGCTTACTAATTATTTTTTAAAGCTTAAAGTTATATGTTAATCAAAGGAATGTAAGGATGAAAAAGTAGTATTCATATCATGTATATAGTTATAAAGGAAAAATCCCTCGAAAAATCTAGGGATTTTAAGAGTGGGAGACTGGATCTGGCTTTTTTAATTTTTTTTTCTTCTATACTGGACATATTATTATTAAGAGTTTTTCATTTTTTCTCTCTACAAAATTATAGGTATATTTTGGATTTATAAAAAGCCGTTGCTTCCTATTTTTATATATTTTTATTTTATCAAATATTTTGTGAAATAAAACATGACAGAAAAAATCATATCAAAAGCTGTCAGATTAACTAAAACATACCAGTGTATAAAAAAAATCACTGCATATACTAAGAGCGTAACAAACAACAACATTTTCTGACTAAAAAACAGCTTGATAATACCATTAGGTAGACAGTTTAGAGAGTCAGACCTTGAAATGGAGGAGTTTATTATGAGTAGAAACCGTGTAGAAGTTCCAGAAGCAAAGGAAGCATTAAATCGTTTTAAGATGGAATGTGCATCTGAAGTTGGTGTACCTTTAACTAACGGATATAACGGTAACTTAACATCTTACCAAAATGGTAGCGTAGGTGGACAAATGGTTCGTAAGATGATTAAGGCACAGGAAGAACAGATGGCAGGTAAATAGCCAAAATAGAGTACAGAAATAATCTCTAGATAAATAATGAGTCATTCTGCTAATTGCAGTAATCTCATAATAAAACAGCAACCGACAAATGTCGGTTGCTGTTTCCTTTTGTACTTATTCAAGACACGGACAGTTCGTAAAGCATATTATTCTATTCTCCTCTTCGGTTGATTGGCACTATATATTCACAATTATCAGTAAGAACGTAAACTTCTTATAATCGTTTTAATTTTATGAAATAATGGTAAAATACATGGTATGTTTGCACTAAACGTTGAAAAATTGATTGACATTTAGCAAGAATATACTACAATATGATTATATGCAAAATAAAGTAAGTGAATTGATTTTTTCGATGTTGTATCGATGAAAATTCAAGAATTCCTGTAGATTAATGCATTGTGTAATATACTAAGATACTTTCTAGTAAGAAATTCTTTTATTAAAGAATACATACGGAATGTTAAAAAAAGTAATTACAAGAAACTGAAATTGGAGTATAATATATGAGAGTTATCGCTGGAAAAGCTAGAAGAACATTGTTAAAAACCCCAGAGGGATTAGATACCAGACCAACGACAGATCGCATAAAGGAAACATTATTTAATATTCTTCAGGGAAATTTAGCTGATAGTTGTTTTTTAGATTTGTTTAGCGGAAGCGGTGCTATCGGAATAGAAGCTCTGAGTAGAGGAGCAAGTTTTGCAGTATTTTCTGATACAAGTAAAGCTGCAGTTGATTGCATTAAGGCAAATATCAAAGCAACCCATATGGAAGGACAAGCTGAAGTCTTTCAAAAAGATGCAATTTCAACAATAAAGGCGATGGAAGTAGCAGGTAAGGTGTTTCAGATTATCTTTATGGATCCACCTTATGACTGTGGTCATGAAAAAATAATTTTGCAAATGTTAGAGCAATCTAACATGATAGATGAGGATACGATAATAGTGGTAGAGGCCTCTTTGGCAACGAAATTTGATTACTTAGAGAAAAGTAGGTTTCGCGTATACAGAGAAAAAGAATATAAAACGAATAAACATGTTTTTATAGAAGTCATAGGCTAAGGAACCGTCGATCCCATAGTTTGGAGGAATTTGATGAAAATAGGGATATATCCGGGCAGCTTTGATCCAATTACATTAGGACATCTTGATGTAATTAAGAGATCTGCGAAAATTATGGATGAATTAGTGATTGGAGTATTAGCGAATAGTTCCAAAACTCCATTATTTACCGTAGAGGAAAGAGTAAAGTTAATAGAATGTGTAGTAAAAGACTTACCGAATGTAAAGGTAATGGCTTTTGATGGTTTAACGGTAGATTTTGCGAAGGATTTAGGTGCTAAATTTTTGATTCGTGGTTTACGTGCGATTACTGATTTTGAATACGAATTACAAATTGCTCAAACAAATCACAAATTGGATGAGGAAATTGATACGGTATTCTTTACAACGAGTGTAGAATATTCCTATTTGAGCTCAAGTATTGTAAAGGAGATAGCTAGTTTTGGCGGTGACATATCGAAATTTGTCCCAAATAGTATTATTGAAGTGATTTATGACAAATACAATGGAAAGAGGAGTGAATAAGATGGGTATCAGCAGAATCGAACAATTGATAGAGGATATATATGAGTTTGTAGAAAGCTGTAAGATGCAGCCACTTTCTCAGACGAAGGTAATTGTACCGAAAGATCAGTTATATGATTTGTTAGATGAGCTGAGACTTCGCACACCGGATGAAATCAAGCGCTATCAAAAAATTATTGCAAACCGTGATGCAATTATTGCAGACGCAGAGCAAAAGGCACTAACGATTCAAGCTGAGGCGAAGGAAAAAGCGAAAAATCTAATTAATGAGAATGAGATTATGCAACAGGCTTATTATCAAGCGAATGAGATGGTTAGCTCTGCAAGTGCTCAAGCAGAATCAATCTTAAAGAGTGCGAATGATGATGCAGAGCAAATTCGTGAAGGAGCACTCGCATACACCAACGAGATTCTTTCTGATGTTGAGAAAATCTTATCCAATGCTTATGAAAGTACTCGTCAAAAATCAGAGACTTTAGTAAGTTCATTAAAGACAAGTCTTGATATTGTAATTAATAACAAACGTGAGCTTGTTGATTCACTCACTCCACATCAGGATTTCGTGGCTCCTACACAAGAATATATAAAAGAGGAGCAACAGCCAGAAGAAAACTATGATGATGGTGATTATGACTTTGATGAGAATACATTTTTAGAAGATATTGATTAATGATTGCTCCCACTACTAAATTCAGATTTTTTTGGGCTCTATGTCAAGTCTTGGGGTATGATTGTTATCAATCATGTCCCATTACTGGATGTAGAGCTATTTTTTTGTATAAAGAGTATATTTTAACCTCATCAGAAAATCCTCCGCTTCTTTAAGATTGAATATTATACCAAAAAAAGAAAATACTGTTTGTTTACAATTTAACAAAGTCAAATTATAATTAATAATGTTAACTAATTATCTGCAATATAAGGAGAAACAGATGAGAAAAAAAATATCAATTGTAATTAGTGGTTTACTTGCCGTTTCAATGTTGTTCACTGGTTGTGGTAAGAATACTACAAAAACAGATGGTAACAATGCAGCAAATGATGTGGAAGTAAATGGACAAGAGCAGAGTAATGATACCGAGAACTCAAATGAAGCTACTAACAAACAAGCGGATATTGTTGTTATTGGTGCTGGCGGAGCAGGTATGAGTGCTGCAATTCAAGCTTCGATGGACGGTGCAACTAACGTTGTTATATTAGAAAAAATGGCACAAACAGGTGGTAATACAACTCGTGCAACTGGTGGTCTAAATGCTTCTGAAACAAAGTATCAAGAAGCGGACGGAATTGAAGATTCTAACGAACTTTTTATTCAAGATACGATGGCTGGTGGTAAGAATTTAAACAATCCTTTATTAGTAAAAACTCTCGTTGAAAATTCAGCAGAAGCGGTTGATTGGGTCAATGAAATTGGTGGTGACTTAAGTGTTGTTGGTATGTTTGGCGGTGCTAGTGTAAAACGTATTCATAGACCAAGTGATACAAGTGCAGTTGGTCCAATGCTTGTGAAAACATTAAATAAGCAATTAGAAGAAAGAAACATTCCTGTACTATTAGAGACAAAGGCAGAAAAAATTTTAGTCGATGAAGCTGGTAAAGTAATTGGAGTTCGAGCTACAAATTCAGAGGGTGAATTTGTAATTGACTGTAAAGCAGTTGTACTCGCAACTGGTGGTTTCGGTGCAAACCAAGAGATGGTTGTAAAATACAACTCTAAATTATCTGGTTTTAATTCCACAAATCATGTTGGTGCTACAGGC
>NZ_DAMADT010000002.1:211723-216090 GCF_031997925.1 Lachnoclostridium sp.
GTTGATCCTGATACACAAACTATGTTTACAGAAGGTGTACGTGGTAATGGTGCTATCTTAGTTAACGTAGAAGGTAAGAGATTTATTAATGAATTAGAAACGCGCGATGTAGTATCAGCTGCTATTTTAGAGCAAAAAGATCAGTACGTTTGGTTGGTATTTGACCAAAAGGTTCGTGAAAGTCTAGCAGCAATTGAAAAGTATATTAGTTCAGGGATTGTAGTAGAAGCAGATACCTTGGAAGAACTTGCAGAAAAAACAGGAATGGATGCAGCAAACTTTACAGAGACAATGAAGACATATGCTGGCTACGCTGAATCCGGTGTTGATAAAGATTATGAGCGTAGTGATATGCAACAAACATTACAAACTGGAAAATTCTATGCGGCGAAATGTGTACCTGCAATTCACCATACTATGGGCGGTGTGAAAATCAACAGCGAAGCACAAGTATTAACAGAAGATGATAAAGTAATTGAAGGTTTATTTGCTGCAGGTGAAGTTACTGGTGGTGTACATGGGGCTAACCGTTTAGGTGGCAATGCAGTAACAGATATCGTTGTATTTGGCCGTATCTCTGGTACTTCAGCCAATTCTTACGTTCAAGCAAATGGGGGTAATACAGAACCAACGATTAAGGTGGAAACACAAGATGGTAATGTGATACCTGAAGTTGAAGGAAATTATAAAGACGGTACTTATACTGGTTCTGGAAAAGGTAACAATGGTGATATTACTGTAGAAGTTACTGTAGAAGGCGGCAACGTTATTTCCATAATATTAACCTCTCATGCAGAAACACCTGGTATCTATGAAGCAGCAGAAAAGAATATAGTTGCCTCCATTATTAAGACTCAGTCTACAGATGTGGATGTTGTATCTGGAGCAACAAATTCTTCAAATGGTATTATAGATGCAGTAAAAGCAGCGTTGGTTAATGCAAAGTAAGGTTTTCTTGATGTATTATTTACTTAGTGACTCTATATAAGAAAAAGGTAACATAAATAGTTAAGACCTTACCGGATGGCAGTATGCTTTCTGGTAAGGTCTTTAATTTTAGGAAGGTAAGAATTATTATATTTTAACCTCACAGGGAAGTCACCCGCTTCTGTAAGCGGACAGTAATTGATTTAGTCAGAATAGAAGTAGTACATATAGGGTACTAAGTGCAAAAGCACAAACCATACTTAATGTTTTGGTAATAAAATATTGAAATAAGGATAATCCTGAGGTATTAATGACACTTTTTGTTTGGGCAAAACCAGAAAGCCCACCGAACGCTGTGATTGTGGTAATCAGGATTATTTTTGTTGGATCTGAAAAGGGAATACGAGTTAACTGATCGATTCCTGTTGTTATTTCCAAAATTGCAGAGATGAAGGCTGCCACAAAGGGTGGAAGTAACTTCATATGAAGTAATAGGCTTGCCAAGACGGAAAATAATATGATATAACCTCCAACTTTAGTAACAACCTCAAAACCACTTAGGATTGCATCATCAAGCATTTGAAATTCAAAGGTTTGTTTTTTAATTGTTACGGGATTTTGTGGGTTAATCTTATAATTACTCATATTATCATCGGTATCATTTGATAATTGAAAAGCGTGTAGTAGTGATTTATTTTGATGAATTTTACTTGTGTCCTTTTCTCTTGAAAATTTTTCTTTTATGTAGTATATAGTGAGAGAACTTATAGCAGAAGAAGCAAAGAGTACAATCAATAACATAATACCAAGGTCAGGTCGTTTTAACTTTGATGCAGCAATATAACTAATAATAAACATCGGGCTTGCATTATTACATAGTGCACATAGGAATTGAGCTTCTTTTTTAGAAATTAGCTGTTGCTCAAACATATCTGATGTTGTCTTTGCGCCAACAGGAATTCCAGAGAGAAATCCAATGAAAATCGGATAACATCCTTCTTTACTGATCGGGAATAGATGCTTTAATACAGGATATAAGAATACGGATACCACTTTCGTAACACGAAGCCGTATTAATAAACCCGATAATATCATAAACGGAAGGAGTGCTGGTAATACAGTCTCAAACCAAAGCATTAAGCCAGATTTTGCTCCTTCAAGTGAAGCGATTGGAAAGGTAAGCATTAGTATTAATAATAGTAAAAGGCCGCCTTTTAGTAGGCGGCCTTTTCCAAACATAGAAGAATGGACGCTTACCTTTCTATATTTCATTTCCTGTTTTCGTTCCATACAACACCGTGTCACATACTATTAATAAAATCTATGTGATAACTGACAAACTATTCCTTTAGAATTACAGGTCCATGGGTATATTCATCGGAAAAGTTCGCGTGAAATTTTTGGAATATCATTTGATTGTACAGATGGGTTGCCCTCACATCTTGTTCAAACAATTCATATTCTTCTTGATTTAGAAGTTGTTTTGCATTCGCTGTTTTCACAATGAGGGGAATCCTGTTTTCCTTGGTAGCAGTACGAAGTAGTTTAGTCGCATCTGTTCGAAAGCCAAGTATTCTACCATAAGAAGCTTCTATATGTTGTGTCTTAGGTATGGAAAGAAGGATATGAAGCAACCCTCGATTAATTCTTGTTAAGGTCAATTCTTTTGTTTTTAGTGACAGACAAAAATCATCGTATGTCTTAGCATAGGTTAGGTTATTCTTAATTCTATTTGCTAGTTCTGGCGTTACATCAGCATATAAGGTTAGATCTTCTTCTTTTATCATGCTTAATTTATAGTATAAAAGGGAAGTAAAATCATTACGAAATATAGGGTAGGTTTTTTGATACTCCTGTTTTAAGATCGTCACTGTTTCTAATGGTAGGTCTTTCGGTAAAGAAAATAAGTCATCCTTTGTTAAAACACTGCGAATTGCTGTGGCAGATGCATTTGGGAGTGAGACATTACTATCATGGTATCCTGCACCTTGTCGCTTTATAGTGACGGCTCTTAGATTACTCTTTCTTTTTTGAATCGCCTTCATATACTCAATTCCTAAAATATTATTTGGAGAATTCAAAAGAATTTCTAAGGAGGTTTGATCATACCCTAAGCTTTCATTTTCTTTCATATAATTTATAAGTGCTTTTGTTCTTGCCTTTGGAAAGGTTAGGCCTGACTTTAACTCTTTTCTTAATTCTTGTTGGTATGAAGTGGGTTCTTCTACTAAGATTTCTGCAAGATGTTCAAGCAATTTCATATCACCGCATTCACTTCCAAAACAGATATAGTCAACAAATCCCAGGCGATCTAGAATCGAAATCCCTGCATAGGCAAAAGCCTCGGCGCTAGCAGTGGCATAGCAAACTGGCAGTTCAATAACAAGATCTGCACCATGTGTTAGAGCCATCTTAGTACGAGCATATTTATCAATAATCGCAGGGATACCACGTTGTACAAAGTTACCACTCATAACAACAACCACCTGTGTAGAGCCTGTTAGTAACTTTGCTTGTTCCAATTGGTATAGATGTCCTTGGTGAAATGGATTATATTCCGCTATAATTCCAACAGTTTTCATTTGAATCACCATTCCTTTCCATAACTTATAATTTTTTGACTACAGGCACTATATTTACACAGTGACTTGAAAAAAATTCACTCAGTGAAAAAAACCTTGTCTTTGAAAAAACTTTGTTTTTTTTCACTAACTCCAATCATTATGCCTTATTCCACAGAATAGTTTAGGTTTTAATGCTATTCTTTTAAAAAGTAAACAAAATGAAAGCGTTTACATAATTTGCACTTGTATCTCTTGATAGATAGTATTATAATAAAAAATGGTTGTTTTGTGAAGAATAGTTCTTAAATAGAAAATAATCGAGGTCTTTCATATTAAATACAGAGGCAGATTATAACATTCTAAATCGCAAAACGAAGGATAAAATTAGGTGCTATACATATAGACTGAAAGGAGTTTATTATGGGATTTATTGATGACATCAAAGCAAGAGCAAAACAGAGTATTAAGACTATTGTTTTACCAGAAAGTATGGACAGAAGAACAATTGAGGCAGCTGCTAAGACTTTAGAAGAGGGCAATGCTAACGTAATTATTATCGGTAGTGAGGAAGAAGTTAAGAAGAATTCAGAAGGTCTTGACATTACGGGAGCTACTGTAGTAGACCCTAAAACATCAGACAAGCTACCAGCTTATATTGACAAGCTTGTAGAACTTAGACAAGCAAAAGGCATGACCCCTGAGAAAGCAAAAGAGCTATTAACGACGGACTACATTACATTCGGCGTAATGATGGTTAAGATGGGCGATGCAGATGGTTTAGTATCTGGTGCTTGCCACTCTACAGCAGATACCTTAAGACCATGTCTTCAGATTTTAAAAACTGCTCCAAATACTAAGTTAGTTTCTGCTTTCTTC